>JBJEWA010000031.1:0-18891 GCA_051884805.1 Kiritimatiellia bacterium
CGTCAGGGTCTTGTCCGCAGCCGGCTGAACATACGTGAAGGACCGCGCCTCCGACAGCCGCTGGCTCCCGTCATACCATCCGAGGAAGACCCGGCCCCTGGCCGGCGTCGCCCGCAGGGAAATGCGTTTCCCGGTCGCGTAGACGCCGGCGCCGACCGCCTTGCCGGCGGCCGCATCGCAGACTATCCGCAAGACATATTCGCCCGAGGCGCGCACGACCACTTCGTTGGTGACCGCGAGCGCGGCGCCGCCCGAGCTCCTGGCCGTGACCACGGAGGTGAAGATGCCGCTCTTCGTCGGCTTGCCCGCGATCTTTCCGGCCGACGCGGAGTACGACAGCCCCGTCGGCAGGCCCGTTGTCCTGACCGTCGGCAGGGAAGTCGCCGCAACGGTCACGGACACGTCCTCGATTTTCGTCCCCCTGACGTAACTGGCCTTGAGCGGACACGTCAGCTTGGTGATCTTGTCGGCCGTCTTCAGGATGAACTTGCCCGTGAGCGAACTCGCCGAACTGCCGGTCGTCAGCGTATAGGACGTCGCCTGCGACTTCAGCGTCGAGCCGGAATACCAGCCGGAAAAGACATAGCCGGCGGCGGGGCTGGCGCGCACCGTCACCGTCTTGCCGGCCACGTAGGAGCCGCCCCCCGACAACGTCCCGCCCGCCGCCGGAGACGCCGTCAGCGTAAGGGCGTAGGTCTTCACCGCGCCGGAGGAGCCGGAACCGGAATCCGTACCGCCCAACACGCCGTCCACCTTCTCCATGAAGGCGCTGGCCGTCATCCGCGCCGTGAAGGTGGAGCTCGCCGCCCCGCCCGGAATCGCCGCCCGGACAAGGGGATAGCCACCCACTCCGTTGATGAAGGCCTTCGCGCTGTCCGCATCGGACGTCACGCCGTTGATGGCGAAGACGAACACGTACCGCCGCGCCTGCATCCAGGACTTGACCGAGGAATTGGCCATGACAGTGCGCTCGAAGTTCTCGCAATAGCCGCAGCCGGGATTGACCCACACCACGACAATCGGCAACCGGTTCTGCTCGGCATAGGACTTGGCCTTGAGGAACTGGCCATTCCACTGCCCCATGACGATGTTGCCGGAATCGACGTAGTCGACGCCGTTGAACGACGCGCCCCGGCACAGGGCCGGAAGCGCGGCCGCCACGACGCCGCAGACGAGCGCCCGGAGGAACCGGTTCACGGCGCCGTCTCCGCCTTGCCCCGGTCCAGGACGTTCGTGCCGCGTCCGAACGAAGCGTCAATCTGCTCCAGATTCATCTCGGCCCCCGTCGGCGGCACTTGCTCGAACTCCGCGGCCGGCGGCATCTCGGACTCCGAAACGGACGGGCCGCCGTCGGCCCACCGTCCGAGACGCCCGGACAGGAACAGGCAGGCGACCACCGCCGCCGCCACCGCCAAGACCAGCCACACCCAGCGCCTGCGCATGCCCCAGCCTCCTTTCACTGTTGTCCGGACACCGTCCCCGCCGGCAGTTCGACGCCCTGGTCCTGCGCGTACTGGACGAGGTCCTCCCGGGTCTTGAGGTTGCCGTCGAAATCGTCAAAGACGAAACTCGTGTTGTCCTGCAGGCACTTGATGGCCACCTCGTTGCCGCTGTCGAAGATGGCCAGCGCGGTCGAGACCCGCAACGACATCGGCATGGTGTCCATCTCGTTGACGAACGGCTCGATGACGGTCGCATCCGTCGACAGCTTCACGACCTGATTCAGCGCATCGGCGATCTGCTGCGGCGTGGTGTCGAAATCCCACAGGAGCTCCTGCAGCGCATCCAGCGCCGAGGAGGACACGCCGACGTCAGCATCCGCCGCCATCGCCATCAGTTCCGGGAAGGCCAGCCCGCCGACCCACTTGACGCCTTCGACCAGCTGCTGCCGCAGCCAGACCGGCACCTTTTCGCCGGCCGCCATTTTGGACAGGATGCGCTGAATCGACGCCAGCATCGCCTTGCGGTCCTCGCGATCCGAGGCCGCCAGATACTGGTCGTAGATTTCCTGGATGACCGAAGTCAGCTTCTCCTTGATCTCCTCCTCGAAGCCGAAATCGTCGCCAAAGGAGAGCGTCATGTCCTTCTCGTCCTTGCCGCCGAGCGCGAAGTCGGCCGACGACGGCGCGCGGACGCCCTCGCCGGCGCCGATGCGGACCGCCGCCTTGACTTTCCGCCCGGGCTGCGGGTCGGGCTTCCGGAACGCGACAATGGCCTCCTCCTTGGCCTCCGCCGGCGCATCCGGTCCGAACGTCACCAGGCACCCAAGCACCGCAACTGCGGCCAGCAGCGCCAGAATCGCCAAGTTCTGCCAGTTCTTCATTCCTCCTCCTTCTCCGTCCCCGTCGCTTACTCGCCCGTGCGCTCAAGCCGCACGTTGAACGGCATGGACACCGTCCAGTTGCGCGTCTTCGTGCCGTTCGGGACCTTGACCGTCTGGTTGAAGAATCCGGCGGTCAGGTCCGCAGCGTTCAGGATGTCGGATTCGCCGCGCTGCAACAGCACGATGCCGTTGTGCTTGATGCCGGAGATCTCCTTCTGCTTGTTCTGGGCGGCGTTGTAGCTCCAAAGCGAGAAGCTGCCGGTGACGATGCCCGTGGCGCGCGCGAGCTTGAGCTGCACATTGTACGGATTGGTGCTGCCGACGAGATCCGTCAGGGTGCCGCTCTTCGCCGTCACCTTCTTCTCCGTCGCGAACGCATTGCCCTGCAGATCGACCGCAATCCCGTTCGGCTGCTGATCGGCCTCGGCGCCGGTGACGTAGGCGTAGCCGTCCGTCAGCGCCTCCGTCGGGAACTCCGAGATGTCGGCCGTCGCCACGGAAAGCGCGTAGTTCCGGTAGTAGGTCTGCAGGTTGAAGACCGTGTCATACCAGCCGCCGACCGGCTGCAGGTCGAGCGACCAGCCGGCCGCGCCCGAATACGTCAGCGCCGCATTGTCATTGTTCCAGACCAGGCCGCCGTCCTCCGGCAGCGTCGCCACGATGTCGAAGTCCTTGCCGTCCGGATGGACGCCGTCGATCGGCTTCGGCTGCAGCAGGATCTCGCCGCCGAAGCAATACGGCGACTTCGCGGCGAAGAGCGGCACCCGGAGCACCAGGCCGCCAGCACTGCAGCAGTCCGGCTGCACGGCCGACGCGACGACCGAGAACGACAGCTTGGTGCCGTCGGCCAGCAGGCCGGCGACCTTCGCCGTGCCCTTGTTGTCGATGGTCAGCGTGCAATAGCCATGGCCGGCCGGCGCCACCCGCTCGTCCGTATTCGGATTGGCCAGCGCCACCGTGTAGTACCCGGCGAAGTTCAGCACGGCGTCGAGATACGCCTGGATCTTCGCATTCTGCCGATAGAGCCGGCCCGTGTAGACGACGTCGCGCTGAACGCCCTTGTTGTTCGCGTCCGGCACGTTCATCGTCAGCCGCACCTCCGCCAGGGCGTCCATCCACGCCGTCTCGTCCGTCGTCGAACCGTCGAAGACCGAAAGCTCCAGCGTGTTCGCATAGGCGACGTTCGCGACCTTGGTCGTCAGGACCAGCGTCTTCGTCTTCGGATTCGCCTGCGGATCCTCCTCGTTCCAGGCCGCTTCCTTGCTCGCCGTCTTGAAGGCGTAGGTCTTGCCGGCGAGCAGGACCTTGGCGGAAATCGTGTCCTTCGAGCTGTCGTCGACGCCGCCCTTGGCGGACACGGTCAGCGTGACCGACGCCAGTTCGGGCAGACCGTTCGTCAGCCCGCCCGCAGCGGCCTGCACAATGCCGTAGAACGTTCCGCCGCGGAGCGCGCCGACCTCGGTCTTCGTCGTCGCGGCCTTCGGCGCCTTCGCCGCGTAGGTCGACGCCGCCGTCGTCCCGGCCCGCGAGACCTCCGTCAGCGTCACCGTGCACGCGTCGCCGCCGAGGATCTGCGCCCAGTACTCGCTCCCCACCGCCGGCTCCAAACTCACCGTGAACGTCTTGTTCCCCTCCCAGGTCGCCACGAGGTCGGGGATCAGCTTCACCGTGATCGTCTTCGCCTGGTTGTCCCCCGCCGCCCACTCGAGGACGCCGCTCTGCGCCACGTAGTCGACGCCCGGCTCCGCCGTCCCGGCGACCGTGTTGTAGCGCACGCGCACCATCCCCTCCTTCGCCGTGCGGTTCACCGTCAGCGACACCGAGGGCGCGTCCTCCCGCGCCGTCACCGCGGTCCGCGCGAACCTGACCGAGCCCACGTTCGCGAAGCGCCCCGCGAGCGTATACGAGCCGCCCGCCGCGTCCGAGGCGTTGCGCACCACCCTGAGGATGTACTTCGACTTCGTCTTGGGGAACGCGATCTTGCTGATGTTCCGCATGCCCGACACGACCACGCCCAGCTCCGCGTTCGTGATCGAGAAGGACGCGTCGCACGTCGCATCGCGCAGCTCGAAGTCGTAGTAGCAGCCGTCGGCGCCCGCGAACGCGAAGTGGTCGGCCGGGTCGCCCGGCCACAGCGTGCGGCGGAAGGAGGTCTCGACCGTCTTGAGCGTCCAGGCGGTCGCCGTCTTCGCGTCGTCGTCCTTCGGGTCCGCCGTGTCGGAGTAGAAGTCGCCGTCGATGACGAGCGTCTCGCCTGCCGTCACGCTGACCGTGCGGCTGTTCGGCGTGGAGAAGCCGCTGACCGCCGCATACTTCACCACATAGGTTCCGGCCGCCAGCAGCAGCGACTCCCCGTTGCCGTACTTGACGGCCTCCGAGCCCAGCGACCAGAGCGCGGCATCCGCGCCACCGGCCCGGACCGTCAGGATCCCGGCGCCGCCGCCGCCCGTCGGGAAGCCGACGAGATGAACCCGGAACGGATTGAAGTCGCAGCCGACGGAGTTCGCGACCGCAATGCGCACATAGTAGGTCGTGTCCTGCTCGGACAGCAGCGTGTGGCTGCGGCTGGAGTTGGCATGGATCTCGGCGGTCATCGCCGTCTTCTCGGTCTTGCCGGACAGCGTATACACCGTGAAGGCGAGATCGGGATCGGATTCCTCGGTCAGGTCCGCGTCCTGCGAGACGCCGAAGACGTACGACATCCCCTTGCGCCCCCGGAAGGCGAAATTCCGGTACCAGGTCGTGCCGTCGAGCACGTAGGGTCCGGCGACGCTCTCGGTCGCAATCGCCGGCGAGTTGGCGGCGCCGATCTGCGGCACGACCAGTTCCGGCGCGGCGTCGCGCCCCGTCGACTCGACCTTGCGGACGGTCAGATTGACCGGCAGGAGGCGGGGCGCGTATTCCTCGACCGGCGACATATCCTCGCAAAGGCCGACGTAATAGGTGCCTGCCGCCGTCGTCTCAAGCGTGCACCGCGCGTCCAGGCTCTGTCCGCCCTTCGTCCGGTTGGACGACAGGACGTTGCCCTTGGCGTCATAGACGATCAGCTCGATCGGCACCGAGGCGCCGTCGGTCTCGATCAGGTAGGCGGCGTTCTTCTCGGCCTTGAAGGAGTAGAGGCAGTCGTCGACGATCGGGTCATAGGCGCCATACGCCGGATTGTTCTTGTAGCCAGGCACGCTTTCGACCGTCTGTCCGACCGTCAGCGCCGTGGCCGTCTTCGCATGCTCGGCGATCGTGCGGGCGCTGTCAACCCGGTAGAAGAGCTGCACCGCCGCCGTCCGCTCGGCGGGGTTGGAGTCGGTAATCGAGAAGACGCAGGTCATGTCCTCCTCGACGAGGAAGACGCGCGAATCGTTGTGATCGCTGTCCCACGGCATATAGTTGGCGATAGTCATGCCCGGCAGGCCGGAGAAGAGCAGTTCGTGGTCCGCCGTGCCGCCCGTCACGCCGACGTAATACCGGCAGCCGCCCTTCAGACTCACCGACACGGTGTACTGGTTCTCGACAAACTGCACGGTGTTCGTCTGGACGGTCGGCTTCATCGTAATCACCAGCGGGTTCGCCACGGTGCCGACGGGCACCAGCACGCCCAGCCCCGCATGCAGCCTGGCCGTTGCGCCGACCGGTCCCCGCACGACGAGATAGTAGGTCCAGGACGACGGCGTCTGCGCGTCGCCGAAGTCCCAGTCGCCGCCCCAGTCGTCGTCATCGTCGTCGAAGTCGCCCCAGTCGTTCGCCCAGCCCTCGCCGGTGCAGACCCAGCGCGTCTGCCGGCCGTAGACGGAGGACGAGAAGAAGGCCCCCGGCGCCGACCAGTCTTCCTGGGCGTAGATGGTCTCGATGGCGACGGAAGCGTCCGACTCGCCGTCCAGCCAGAGCGTGTACTGCTTGCCCTTGGACAGCGTCATCTTGTAATAGCAGACGCCCAGCTCGTTCGTTCCGTCCCGCACGAGCACGGTCTCGATGCCGCTGTCCGCCGTCGGGATGCGCAGGCTCGTCGCCGTCGCCTCGGAAGTCGGGTCGGCGGCCCGGACGAACCCCGCCGTCAGGAACGCTGCCGCCAGCGTCAGGGTCTTGCTGATGCTTTGTCTCTTCATGTGCTTCTCCCTTGCTTCGTCACGGCACCAGCGTCTCGATGACGTCGCCGCGCTTGACTTTCAGGTATTTCGTCGTGACCTTCGTTCCGCTCACGGACTCGTAGGCCAGCTGGTCGTCAAAGGTCCAGGCCCCGTGGATGAAGGGCAGGTTGACGTCGCTGCAGCCGCAAGCCGAGCTCCAACCGATCAGGATGACGCCCTTGTACGTCGCCGACAGCTGCTTTTCCCGTCCCGTCGCGTCCACATACGGCACCTTGAAGGTTCCGGTCACGACGCCAGTGCTGGCCAGTTTCAGCGTCAGCTGCTGCGGATTCGGCGAGGACGCGTTGACCTTCACCGTTTTCGCCTCGACCGTCACGCTGGGCGCCGTGACCGGGGTCAGTTCGCCATAGTAGTCGGACGCCGTCGGCATCTTCACGGCCAGCTGCAGGCTGGTCGTCCCGACATAGTCCTCGCAGCAGCAGTCGAGATCGTGCGAGAGGTCGAAGATGGCGCCGTAGAGGTCGTACCTGACGGAGAATCCGGCGTCCGGGACGGCCTTCGCGTTCTCGGTGTGGTACCAGTAGGGCCGGACCGGCACCTCGGCCACGGCGCCGGACCCGTCGTCGAGCTCCAGCGTCGGCGCCGTCACCGTCTGGTAGCAGGTGTCGTCGGCGGCGGCGCCAGCCTGCTCGAGAGCGTCCGGCGCGATCCGCAGCAGGGCCGAGAAGAAGTCGGTCTTCGACTGCTTCGCGACGGGCAGGTGCGCGGCGACGGCCGCCCCGCCCGCCGTCTCCTCCGACAGCACCGCCGTGCCGGAGACCGCCGTCCCGTTGGCGAGCGCCCCCGCCCACTTCACCCGGCCGACGTTCCACTCCGCCTTCGTCGTCATCTTCAGCGTCAGGTGCGGCGTCCCGCGCGGCGCCAGCCCCGCGACGCCCTCCGCCACCTCCGCCGACCGCACCGGCATGGCCACGGTGTACTGCCCGCGGAACCGCTCCGCCGGATGCGCGGCCGACCAGGCCGGCGCCGCCGCCGTCGCCCGCATCTCCGCCCCCAGCCCGGCGACCGCGACCTCCAGGCCGCCGTCGGCCCCGGCCAGGACCTTCAGCTCCGCATCCGGGCAGGCCTTCGTCGCCGAGGCCAGGACGAGCCTGAACGCGCCGTCCGCGCCGACCGACGAAAAGCCCTTCGCCGAGAAGGACACCGTCCCGAGGGCGCAGAGGAACTTCGCGCTCGCCCGGCCCGTCGGCGGCACCGTCAGCTGCAGCACGCCCGCCAGCGCCCCCGCCGCCGCATCCACCACCGGGACGTCCGCGTACGTGCGCGCCTTCGCGTAGAAGCCGTTCAGCGCCGCGCCGCCAGCGCCGCCCGCCACCGCCGGGTCCACCAGGTCGAAGACCAGCCGCACCGTCAGCCCCGGCACCTTCGCCGTCCGCGTCCCGACGCCGGTCGGACGCGCCTCCGTCACCTGGTACACCGCCTCGTAGCGCTTCGTCCCGGCCGCCCCGGGGCTCGCCGTCGGCACCCCGAAGACCGCCATCGCCCCCGCCGCCGCGTCGTGCGCCACCGACAGCCCCGACGGCAGCGAGCCGGAGACCTTCGCGAACGTCAGCTTCCCGCCCGCCGACGAAACCACCGGGCAGAGGTTCGAGCACGCCACGTACCGGTAGACCGTCGCCGCCATCGAAGCCGGCTCGAAGCCCGGCGCGTCGTCCGCCACCGCCGCCACCGTCACCGCGTTGGAGGCCGACACCACGCCGAACCCGCCGTACGCGGCGAGCGTCACCTTCGCCGTCTTGCCCGCCGGCACCCCCGTCACCACCAGCCGCTTCTCGGCCATGTCGCGGTTCGCCCAGCGCAGCAGCGTCTTCGTCTTGCGCGTCTTCGCGTCGGAGACCTCCTCGAGGTCCGACGGGGCCTCGGCCGCGAACGCGACGCCCGCGAGCGAGCTCTTCAGCTCGACCCCCACCGGACCGTCCGACGCCTCGATGCGCTTCACCCAGACCTCCGCGCCCTCGCCGGCGCGGACGTAGACCGTCCCGGCCTTGGCCCAGTGCGGCGCCGCGCGCGTCACCATCGCCCGGCCCGGCTCGGCCCGGTCGTCCTCGGCCACCGTCAGCCGGCAGTCGCCGCGCCCGGCGGCGACCGCCGCCCAGTCCAGCTCGCTGTCGAGCAACTCCAGCCTCAGCGCGATCACGCCGTCGCCGTCGTAGTCGTTGTCGTCGAGCACCCGCACCCGGAACGCCATGTTCGTCGCCACGCCGTCCTCCCAGCGGAACTCGCGCGCCTCGCCGTCCGGCAGCTCGTAGCGCGCCTGCCCGAAGGCGTTGGTCAGCGTCGTCGCCGCCGCGTCTACCGCCACCCGCGCCCGCACGTAGCCCGAGGACCCGCCGGTGCGCGCGACCGGGACCTCAAGGCAACCGCCGTCGCGGTTCACGCCCTCGGCCACCGTCTTCGTCGGCTCGACGAAGCCGACCTCGCCGGGATGCCAAAGCTGGCAGGAGAACGTCGCGCCCGCGCCGTCGGCCACCGTCAGCGCGACGTCGCCGGAGCTGAGCGCACGGAAGTAGCGGTGCGGCTCGGCACCGTCGGTCGCCGCCAGGACGTCCGCGCAGGCGGTCGCGTCGATGCCCTCGAACCGGTAAAGCTCGCCCTGCACGAGCCGGACGCACGCCTTCCCGTCCGCATCCGCGACTCCCGCCGCCGCTGCCTCGTCCGGCACGTAGACCGTCGAGCCGGAGAGCTCGTAATTGACGACGCCGCTCCCCTCGGCGGCGGGGGCGAACGCCGCGTCGCCGGCCTCGCCCTTGACGAGCGCAAAGTACGCGCCCGAACCAGACAGCGAGGCCGTGAAGGTCACGCCATTGGAAAGCTTGCCGCGGTAGGCGTTCGAGACCGGCGTGACCTGGCCGTCCGCGAGCCGATAGAGTTGCACCGTCACGCTCGCGTCGGCGTCGCCGCGGACCGTCAGCGTCTGCTCCGCCGAGCCCGACAGGCCGTCGAGCCGCACCGCGTCCTGGAGGTCAACGCAGCCGATCGTCGAGGCGAGCGAGCCACCGTTGGCCGCCATCGCCAGCCCGGCCTCCAGACTCGGCCAGTTGTTCGCGATCTCCGTCTCGTCCGCCTCCGCGAGGGCGATCATCTCCCCGAGGCGCCGGCAATAGCGCTCGAAGTTCGCCTGGTCGGCCGCCATCGGGCTGATCGAGGCGAAGCTGGTGAAGCGCGCGACCACCCGCCTGCCCTTCAGCAGGGCGAACATCGGCACGCCCGTGCGGTACGCATTCGTGTCCTCCGGCCGATGGAGGCCGTCCGCGTCCGTGTTCGTGCTCGCCAGCTTGTGGCAGAACTGACGCTTTTTCTCCGCCTCCTCGTCGGAGACCATCTTGCGCGTCAGGTACCCTAGGCCGCTGCGCGGCACCTTGTTGGTCAGCGCCGCGTCGGCGCCCGAGGCCGGCCACTCGTTCGCGCGCGCCAGGGCCGTCTCGTAGGCGTCGCGCGAGAACAGCGTCGGCGTGGCGTAGCCCTTCTCGCCCGAACCGTTGTAGTTCGGGATGTCCACCGCCACCGGCACCACCCGGTTGGTCGCCGCCCAGGCCCGGAAGCGATTCTCGCCGTTCTCGTCGGCCAGGTCCAGGAAGTTGCGCTCCACGTTCGCGCAGTCGGGACACCACAGCGAACCCTGCACGCACGCGAGCACGTACCCGCCGTTCTCCTCCGCGAAGGTGAGCGCCTCGTCGTAGTCCGCCGTCCAGCGCCCGAACTCCGGCTGCGCACCGATCCAGTCCGGGTTCGACGACGAGTTCGCCGGCTCGACGTACGTCACGTGCGTCTCCGCCACCGTCCTGCCGTCGCTGCTGAGAATCCGCAGCGTCAGCTGCTCGCCGACCTTGCTGAACGCGCCCTCGGCAATTGCCACCTCGACCGTCTTGTTCGTCTCGCCAACGGCCCAAGTCACGGACTCGATCTGACTCGTCGTCCTGCCGTCCGGCGCCAGCACGACGAACTGCTCTTCCAGGTCCCGGCTGCCGCGTTTGCGCACGAGCGACACCGCCACCGTGCGGGTCGAGGCTTCCGCCTCATAGCGGTTGAAGTCCGACTCCTCGAACCCGAAGGTGGAATTGACGGCCGGCTCGTAGTCCGTCAGATAGCTGTCGACCTTCGCCATTATCCAGTTGGCCGACTTGTCCGGCGCGGTAAAGCAGGCCTTGTCCTTGCCTGCCCTCAGCCCCGTCAGCGTATGCCCCTTCCAGTAGACGCCCATGAACGGGAAACTGGAGCCGGCGGACGACAGGAAACTGAAGGCGGCCTTCTGCTCCTTGTCTTCCGTCACCTGGCCGATGTTGTAGGACATCACGCACTGGCGCCGCGCCATCCACTCCGCAAACTCCGCCGAGTTCGTCATCGCCTTTTCCGTATAATCGCAGTGCGGGCAGCCCTTGTTGCCCCAGAAGGCGATGAGCGGAATGTCATTGGCCTCGGCATAGGCTTTCGCTGCCGTGAACTGGCTGGTCCATTCGCCGGGAACGATCGGCCCCGTCTCGGAATACACCACGCCATTGTACGTCGCCGCAGCCGCCGACAGCGCCAATACGCCCGCCAAGACCACCATCAGGTTCTTTACCGTCTTCATTTCACTGTTTCCTTCTTGCTGAAATCGTAATCGAAATATTCGATCTTCGCCTGTTTCTCCCAGGCCGCCAGCGTTTCCGCCCAGACCCGTTCGCCATGTTGCCGCTGCGCTTCGGCAATCAATTCCGACGCCGGCGCTTCGCGCGCATACATTGGCAAATGGAAATAGATGCGCGACAAGGAATATTCTTCATTTTGTTCGTTTTTCTCATCGAGACGCGCAATCATCAGCCCGTTGTCGCCCTCGACCGGAGCCGAAAACTCGCCGGGCTTGAGCGCGGATACCGCCCGCAGCAACGCCGGCGAATCTTCGAGCAGCTTCCGGTCCAGCAACCCCCACTCGCCCTTGTCGGCCCGCTCCTCCGGCAGCTCCGTATACGCTTCGACCATCTTTTCGAACGGCTCGCCGGCCTTGAGCTTGCGCCAGACTGCCTTGGCCCGCGCATGAATCAGCCGGTTCGTCGCCGCCATCCGCGCATTGTAGTCCCTGATCTCCGCCAGGCGGACAGCCGCATAATCCGGCGGCAGATTCGTCGGATTGGCCGCGATGACATGCGCCTTGACCGCCGCCACCAACGCCTCCTCCCGGACTTGCCCGTCGAACAGCTCGGCGTCGGCGCCCAGCGCCTTCAGCAGCGCATCATAGCTCCGCGCGCGCAAGAACGAGACCCGGCGCAGCGCCAGTTGCTGAAACCGCCGCAGCGTCTCCGGCGGAATCTCGACCTGCTCGCGAGCGGCATAATGCGCCGCCAGCACCCGGGGAACGAACACCTTGGGATAGGTCGTCACCAGCTGATTGCTGAGCGACAGATACGCCGCCGCGCTCAGCCGCGGATTCCCCCGCCGCGCCAGCTTCAGCATCAGCTCCACCCGCGCATCCAGCTGACCGCGCGTCAACACGGTGCCGTCAACGGCGACGACCGGCCGGCCCGCATCGGCGGAAACCGGACGAGCCGCCCGCTCGCATCCCGTCAGGGACGCGAGAATCGCCGCTACGGCCATCAGTTGTCTGAACTTCATCTTCTTTGCCAGCACTGCTCACCCCTGTTATTTAATATATGCGTGAATTATTCGCCGATGACAGCCATTCCGCGCTTGACGGTAACTTTTTGGCACTTGTCCGTGACCGTCCAGGCCCCGTTCAGCACCGGCCACCCGTCGCATCCGGCCACGACTACGCCCGTGTACGTCGCCGACATGGTCTTCGTCCGCGTGCCGTCGACATAGGACAGCAGGAAGGAGCCGCTGACGACGCCATTCGCCGCCAGAGACAGTTTGACCGCGCCCGGATTGTCGCCCGACAGGCTTGCTTTCCCGGCGGCCACGACCAGCGCGGGCACGGTCGTCGGCGGCGCCAGTTCGCCATACTGCTCGGACACGAGCGGCCCGTCAAACGTCAGCGCATAGGTGCCGTCCGGCGGCGCAGCGTAAATGGCGCCGTAGAGGTCGTATCGGACGGAGAATCCGGCGTCCGCGAGCGCTTTCGCCGTCTCCTCGTGCATCCACAGCGGCAGGCATTCCACCGCGTCCAAGGTCGGCGCGGTGACGCTGCCGTCCGGCGCGATCCGCAGCAGGGCCGAGAAGAAGTCGGTCTTCGACTGCTTCGCGACGGGCAGGTGCGCGGCGACGGCCGCCCCGCCCGCCGTCTCCTCCGACAGCACCGCCGTGCCGGAGACCGCCGTCCCGTTGGCGAGCGCCCCCGCCCACTTCACCCGGCCGACGTTCCACTCCGCCTTCGTCGTCATCTTCAGCGTCAGGTGCGGCGTCCCGCGCGGCGCCAGCCCCGCGACGCCCTCCGCCACCTCCGCCGACCGCACCGGCATGGCCACGGTGTACTGCCCGCGGAACCGCTCCGCCGGATGCGCGGCCGACCAGGCCGGCGCCGCCGCCGTCGCCCGCATCTCCGCCCCCAGCCCGGCGACCGCGACCTCCAGGCCGCCGTCGGCCCCGGCCAGGACCTTCAGCTCCGCATCCGGGCAGGCCTTCGTCGCCGAGGCCAGGACGAGCCTGAACGCGCCGTCCGCGCCGACCGACGAAAAGCCCTTCGCCGAGAAGGACACCGTCCCGAGGGCGCAGAGGAACTTCGCGCTCGCCCGGCCCGTCGGCGGCACCGTCAGCTGCAGCACGCCCGCCAGCGCCCCCGCCGCCGCATCCACCACCGGGACGTCCGCGTACGTGCGCGCCTTCGCGTAGAAGCCGTTCAGCGCCGCGCCGCCAGCGCCGCCCGCCACCGCCGGGTCCACCAGGTCGAAGACCAGCCGCACCGTCAGCCCCGGCACCTTCGCCGTCCGCGTCCCGACGCCGGTCGGACGCGCCTCCGTCACCTGGTACACCGCCTCGTAGCGCTTCGTCCCGGCCGCCCCGGGGCTCGCCGTCGGCACCCCGAAGACCGCCATCGCCCCCGCCGCCGCGTCGTGCGCCACCGACAGCCCCGACGGCAGCGAGCCGGAGACCTTCGCGAACGTCAGCTTCCCGCCCGCCGACGAAACCACCGGGCAGAGGTTCGAGCACGCCACGTACCGGTAGACCGTCGCCGCCATCGAAGCCGGCTCGAAGCCCGGCGCGTCGTCCGCCACCGCCGCCACCGTCACCGCGTTGGAGGCCGACACCACGCCGAACCCGCCGTACGCGGCGAGCGTCACCTTCGCCGTCTTGCCCGCCGGCACCCCCGTCACCACCAGCCGCTTCTCGGCCATGTCGCGGTTCGCCCAGCGCAGCAGCGTCTTCGTCTTGCGCGTCTTCGCGTCGGAGACCTCCTCGAGGTCCGACGGGGCCTCGGCCGCGAACGCGACGCCCGCGAGCGAGCTCTTCAGCTCGACCCCCACCGGACCGTCCGACGCCTCGATGCGCTTCACCCAGACCTCCGCGCCCTCGCCGGCGCGGACGTAGACCGTCCCGGCCTTGGCCCAGTGCGGCGCCGCGCGCGTCACCATCGCCCGGCCCGGCTCGGCCCGGTCGTCCTCGGCCACCGTCAGCCGGCAGTCGCCGCGCCCGGCGGCGACCGCCGCCCAGTCCAGCTCGCTGTCGAGCAACTCCAGCCTCAGCGCGATCACGCCGTCGCCGTCGTAGTCGTTGTCGTCGAGCACCCGCACCCGGAACGCCATGTTCGTCGCCACGCCGTCCTCCCAGCGGAACTCGCGCGCCTCGCCGTCCGGCAGCTCGTAGCGCGCCTGCCCGAAGGCGTTGGTCAGCGTCGTCGCCGCCGCGTCTACCGCCACCCGCGCCCGCACGTAGCCCGAGGACCCGCCGGTGCGCGCGACCGGGACCTCAAGGCAACCGCCGTCGCGGTTCACGCCCTCGGCCACCGTCTTCGTCGGCTCGACGAAGCCGACCTCGCCGGGATGCCAGCGCTGGTAGGAGAACGTCGTGCCCGCGCCGCCGGCGACCGTCAGCTCGACGTCGCCGGAGACGAGTGCGCGGAAGTGAACGCGGGTGTCATCCGTTACCGCCAGGACGTTCGCGCAGGCGGCCGCGTCGATGCCCTCGAACCGGTAAAGTTCGCCCGCCACAAGCCGAACGCGCGCCTTCCCGTCCGCATCCGCTACTCCGTTCGCCGCCGTGTCACCCGGCACATACGCCAGCACGTAGTTCGCCACGTACTTCTCGATCAGCGCAATGAGGTTCTTAGCAGTATAGTCGGGGGTGTTGAGCTGCACCTTCTCCTGCGTGCCGTCCGCCAGCTGATGGCCCTGCCAATAGACCGCCATGCGCGGAATGGACGTGCTGCTGTTCCGACAAAACTGGTAGGCTTTCTTATTATCAGCTAGGGGCGTCACCCCGCCGACAGTGAAAATCATTACCAGACCGCGATTCAGCTGCCAGTCCGTAAAAGTCCCGGACGCCATCGACTTTTCCGTCGCAACGCAGTGCGGACACCCGCTGTTGCCCCAGAAGACGACGAGCGGGAGGTCGTTGGCCTCGGCATAGGCTTTCGCCTTGTCGTACTGGCACGTCCATTCGCCGGGGACGATGTCGCCCTGCGTCGAATACTTGACGCCATTGTAGGCAGCGTCCGTTGCCGCCATCAGCGTCGCGGCAACCGATTGGACGGCAATTGCCAAACCGACAGTCAAACGTCTCATGATCCGATCACTCCGTTAGTTCTGCGAGGGTGTCACGAACATGACCCCGCAATTATAGCATTATTTCCCCGTCGCTGCCTCGGGCCGCATCGCGTCAGTTGAACATGAACTCCACGACGTCGCCGTCGCGCATCTCGTATTCCTTGCCCTCGGGCCGCAAGACGCCGTGTTCGCGCGCGCCGGACTCGCCGCCGTACCGGACGTAGTCGTCGTACGCGACGACCTGCGCGCGGATGAAGCCCTTCTCGAAATCGGTGTGGATGACGCCCGCGCACTTCGGCGCCTTCCAGCCCTTGCGGAACGTCCACGCGCGCGACTCCTTCGGCCCCGCCGTCAGGAAGCTCGCCAGCCCCAGCGTCTCGTACGCCAGCTTGATCGTCCGGTCCAGCGACGACTCCTCCAGCCCGTAGCTCTGCAGGAACTCCTTCGCCTCGTCGTCGGCCAGCCCCGCCAGGTCCGCCTCCATCTGCGCACAGATGACGACGCACGCGCAGCCCTGCTTCGCCGCATAGTCCCGCAGCGCGGCGACGTGGGCGTTTCCCTCGCCGGTCACGTTGTCGTCCGCCACGTTGGCGCAGTAGATGACCTTCTTGTCGGTGAGGAAATGCAGCTCCTTCAGGACGTTCAGGATCGCATCGCCCTCGGCACGCGGGAAGGAGCGGACCGGACTGCCGGCCTCAAGGTGCCGGAGCAGCGCCGCGCACGCCTCGGCCTCGGGACGGAGCGGCGGCTTCGCCTGCGCCTCCTTGCGGACCTTGTCGTAGCGCTTCTGCAGCTGCTCCATGTCGGCCAGGATCAACTCGGTCTCGATGACCTCGGCATCCCCGACAGGATCGATCGGCGCGGACTTGCTGCCGCCTTCCTGCACGTGGATGATGTCGTCGTTCTCGAAGCACCGCACGACGTGCAGGATCGCGTCGCACTCGCGGATGTTCGCCAGGAACTTGTTGCCGAGGCCCTCGCCCTTCGACGCACCCTTGACGAGCCCGGCGATGTCGGTGAACTCGACCGTCGCACGGACGATCTGCTCGCTCTTCGCCATCTCCGCCAGCTTCTCCAGCCGGGCGTCCGCCACCTCGACGATCGCGCTGTTCGGCTCGATCGTGCAGAACGGATAGTTCTCCGCCGCCGCCTGCTGCTTCCTGGTGAGCGCGTTGAACAGCGTCGACTTGCCGACGTTCGGCAGTCCCACGATACCGACGGAAAGGCCCATCTTACTTCTTCTCCCTGATCTCCGGAGCCGGAGGCTTGTTGTAGACGCGTGAATTCGGCGGCACCGAGTCCTTGAGCCAGACGTTGCCGCCGATCTCGGAGTCGTGCCCGATGACCGTGCGCCCGCCGAGGATCGTCGCCCCGGCGTAGATGACCACGTTGTCCTCGACGTTCGGATGGCGCTTGACGCCCTTCACGAGCGCCCCCGTGACGGGATCGCGGTCGAACGAAAGCGCACCGAGCGTCACCCCCTGGTAGAGCTTCACGTTCCGGCCGATCACCGTCGTCTCGCCGATGACCACGCCCGTGCCGTGGTCGATGAAGAACCGCTCGCCGATGGTCGCGCCCGGATGAATGTCGATGCCCGTCTTCGAATGGGCGAGTTCGGCCATGACGCGCGGGATGATCGGCACGTGCAGGTTGTAGAGCTCGTGCGCCAGCCGGTGGATCGTCACGGCGTAAAGGCCCGGATAGGCCATCACCACCTCCATCGGACTCGTCGCCGCCGGATCGCCCTCGTACGCCGCCTGCACGTCCGTCGCCACCAGCCGCCTGACCTCGGGCAGACGCGCCAGGAAGGCGCGGACGATCGCCTGCGCGTCCGCCCCGGGCATCAGCATCGCGATCTCCTTCTCCAGCGCCGTGGCGATCGCTTCCGTCGAGCCCCCCGAGTTCAGCTCCCCGTACACGCACGGATGCAGGAGCGACAGCCCCCGCTGCACGAGCAGCGCAACTCTCTGCGGCAACGTCATCAGGGCCGCCTCAGAACTCGAGCGCCTCGTACATCATCGCGAGGAACTCGCCGTACGTCATGCGCTTCTGCGCCATGGAATCGCGCTCGCGCACCGTGAACGTGCCGTCCTTCGTGGACTGCTCGTCGACGGTGATGCACCAGGGCGTGCCCGCCTCGTCCTGACGGCGGTAGCGGCGGCCGATGGCGCCGGAGACGTCCCACATGCAGTTGACCTTCTTCTGCAGCTTCGTGAAGATCTCGCGCGCCAGCCGGTCCTGCGCCTCGTCCTTCTTGATCAGCGGGAAGATCGCGACCTTGATCGGCGCCACCTTCGGGCTGAAGTGCAGCACCGTGCGGACGTCCTCCTTCCCCTTCTCGTCCGTCAGCTTCTGCTCCTCGTACGCCTCGCAGAGGAGCGCGAGCATCAGGCGGTCGACGCCGGCGGACGGCTCGATCACGTGCGGAATGTACTTGCCGTCGAACAGGTTCTCGCAGAACGCCTTCGCCTGCGCGGCCAGCTCGGCCTGCTCGGCCTCGGACAGCAGGATTTCCTTGCCGGCCTTGGCGGAAAGGGCGGACGCCTTGCGGATGATCCACTCCCGCTGCGTCTTCTCGACGAAGGCGGCCTTCTGCTCGGCCGTCAGCTTCTTGCACGCCTGCTTGAGCGGATCGTCGAAGACCGTCTGCGGCACCTTCGAGTGCAGCTGGTGCTGCGTGAGGTCGAAGTCGGAGCGTGCGGCGATGCCCTCGAGCTCCTGGCGACCGAACGGGAAGTCGTACTCGATGTCAACGGTCGCCCGCGCATAGTGGGCGAGCTCGTCCGGCTTCTGCCAGTATTCGACGAAATGCTCGGTCGGCAGCCCGAGCGCGTTCAGGAAGCGCTTGCGCTGCTCGACCCAGTACTTGTGCCAGACCTCCCAACCCCAGTCGTCCTGGACGGGACCCGAAAGGTCGGGGTTGTCGGCGAGCGTGACGACATGGCCGTACTGCAGCTCGATCGCCTCGTCGGGGCGGATGAAGAACTCAAGCTCCATCTGCTCGAACTCGCGGCTGCGGAACGTGTAGTTGCGCGGCGTCACCTCGTTGCGGAAACTCTTGCCCATCTGCGCGATGCCGTACGGAACCGTCATGCGCGAAGTCGCCGTCACGTTCGTGAACTGCGCGAAGATCGCCTGCGCCGTCTCCGGCCGCAGGTAGGCGACGTTCGCGGGGTCGTCGATCGGGCCGACGACCGTCTTGAACATGAGGTTGAACGGCTTCGGCTCGGTCAGCTCGCCGCCGCAGTATGGGCAGAAGAATTCGCTGCCGGAGATTTTGGGCTGGGGCTTCTTCTTCTGGTCGGCGTAGATGTCCTTGACCTGATCGGCGCGCATCAGCTTCTTGCAGTCCTTGCACATCGTCATCGGATCGGCGAAGGTGTCGAGATGGCCCGACGCCTTCCAGATCTTCGGATGCATGATGATCGTCGCGTCAAGCCCCACCACGTCCTGCCGGCCGCGCACCGTGAACTGCCACCAGGCGCTCTTCACGTTCGCCTTCAGCTCGCAGCCGAGCGGACCGTAGTCCCAGAACCCCGGCATGCCGCCGTAGATTTCGGAGGAGTGGTAAATGAAGCCGCGGCGCTTGCACAACGCGCTCAGCGCATCCAACGAGGACTTGTTTTCTTCTGCCATGGTCGGAGTATTATATCATTTTCCCTCCCGCCCCGCCCGGGACGCACGGCATCAATCTCCAGCCCCGCCCCGCCCGGGACGCACGGCATCAATCTCCCGCCCCCCCGCCCGGGACGCGCGGCAGCAACCTCCCCCCGCCCCCCCCGGGATGCGCGGC
>JBJEWA010000032.1:0-4121 GCA_051884805.1 Kiritimatiellia bacterium
AGAGGTTGACCGGCGAAAAGTAGGCCCGCATGGCGGGGAGATTCGTGCAGACGACCTCGTAGCGCGCCCATTCCAGGGTCGGCTCGACCGTCTTCTTGCCGGGACCGTAGTTGAATTCTACCCTGATTCCGGGCCGGTCCGCCTTCAGGTAGACGCTGAGGACTCCCGTCGCGCCCTTCCGCGTCGCGACGTTCTTCATCTGGAAGCCGCTGCGCGTGTACGGCGAGCCGACGAGCCGCATCGAGCGGCGGCCGGAACGGACGACCTGCTCGTCCGAGCCCATCAGCGCGAAGAAGTCTTCGATCGGGAACTCGCGCCACTTGCCGAACGGATACGAAGAGTTCGGACGCGCCGCATAGAGCGGATACCCGTCGGGCGCCTGCTCGAAGCTGGAGTTGATGACGAGGTTCGGCGAGGCGTCGGCCGCGACCGGCACCTCGACGATGAAATCGTCCATCGTCGCCTCGCCGTCCGCAAAGGCGACGATCCGGCTCGTCCGGCACCCGCCCTGCGAGCAGTCGAGCGTGACCCGCTTCGTCTCGCCGGCGCGGACCAAGACCGACCGACCGCCGCACCGGAGCCCGGCCGTGCCCGTCTTCACCGCGAAGGTCGCGCTCGCGCGGAAGGCGTCCGGCGTCGTGAAGTTGTAGGCCATCGCGACGGCGCCCGAGAATTCGGCGCGGCCGTTCGCGGACCTGACCGGCTCGCCCCGGCCGGGCTGCCAGCACTCCGCGAACATCAGATGCGATTCGAACTGGTCGGACGCCACCGTCTGCCAGCCGGCTTCGCCCGCCACGGCGGCGCCGGCCAGCAGTGCCGCGCCCCAGACTGCGGCCAGCGCGTTCCCGAACCGAGAGGTTTCCTCACTCATGGCGTATCGCTTCCGATTGTTCATGTCATACCTCGCTTTCATGGCGTAGCTCGCTTGATCCTGTACAGATGCCGGGAATGGGGCGCGTAGCCGTCGCCGAACGTCCCGCCCTTAAGCTTCAGCGTGCGGTGCTCGTAGAGCACCTCGACCGTGCCGTCCTGCGGCAGCGGTTCCGGCAGCGTGAACGTCACCGCCGCCAGCGTCCGGTCGGCGATGTTGCACGTCGCGACCAGCAGCTCGTCGCCGCGCCGGCGGGTGATCGTCCGCAGTTCGGTGCGGCCGACCGAGGGACGCGCCTCGGCGACCAGCTCTTCGGAAAGGAGCAGCTCCTCCAGTTCGCCCGTCTCCTTCGCGACCTCGCACATCGCCTTCCAGTTGCCGGGCGTGACCGGACTGCCGTAGAACCAGCTGATGCCCGTGACGCCCGAGCAGATGCAGCCCCAGCTCTGCGCGATCTGCTCCTCGTACGAAGGCTCCTTGTAGTGGAGCGGGAAGTTGCCGCCCACCAGGAAGTAGTAGCACGGCTTCGCCTCCTTCTCGCCGGCCTCCCACATGATGTCGGCCTGCCGGACGATGCCGGCGACGTCGCGCCCCTCGGAATTGGTGAGGTAGTCGTCGAGCATCAGCACGTCCGTCTTCAGGCCCGCGTAGTTGTTCGGAATGCCCATCGTCGTGTTGTTCATCTGGACGGGATGGTACGGGAAATACGGCTTGAGGCGCAGCAGCAGGTCGCGGACCACGTCCGACGGACGGCTGAGCTCCGGCTCGTCGGCGACGATGACCGACGAGATGTGGTTCCACCGCTGGAACTCCGCCGCGAAATGGCGGTTGGTCGCGATCACGCGCGCGACTTCGGCGGGCGCCGCGCCCGGCTTGAACTCCTCAAAGCCGGTCCACAGGAGGACGATCTGGCCGTTCTCGGCGGTGCGTCGCAGATACGCCTCGCCGTTGGCGAAGGACTGCGGGAAGTTCCGGTCGGTGTTCTGCGGGATGAGCACGTGCTGGTACTTGAAGCCGTGATGCCGGTAGAAGTCGGCGCGGGCGCGGACGCCGGACTCGGTGAAGTGACGGGAGAAGTGGAGGTCGCCGAGAAACGGCGCCGCGTGGAACATCGGCCGGCCGTCGTGCATCAGCGAGCGCGTGAAGTGGTTCACCTGCGTCGCACCCCTGCGGTAGGGCCGCTTGACGACCTCGGCCGGCAGCCCCGCGACCGTCACCGCGTTCGTGCCGCAGGGCAGCGCCCGGATGTCGACCGAGCGCTCCTCCAGCCGACCGTCGGGCCAGAAGATGCGGAACTTCGCCTCCGGCTCGTTCATGTAGTAGTCGAGGCGGCCGACGACGCGCGGCTCCGCCGCCCCCGTCACGGCCTGCTTCGCCAGCCGATACTTCGCCACCACGTCCTTCGGCAGCTCCAGGATCGGCCAGCACTGCTTGCGGTGAAAGCCCCCGAGCGGCGAATTGTGCATCGTGACGCACTCGCAGGCCGCGCCGTCGTTGCGGCCGACGACCATCGGCCAGCCGTCCTGCAGGCCGGAAGAAGCGAAATGCCGGAGCGGAATCGCGAAGAAGTAGTCCGTCGCGCCGGCCTGTTCGTTCGCCCGACTCTCGTGCGTCCAGTCGCCCGTCCACGCGACGTTGCGGTTGGCGCCGATGTCGACGTAGCCCAAGTCGTTGAAGGCGAACTGCCAGTGCCTGCCGTCGGCATCCGGGTCCAGCAGCAGCTCGCAGCTGGTCGAACGCACGCCGAAGATGCCGAAGTTGTCGTGGAGCTGCGGCTTGTCGCCGCGCGGGACGAACTTCTCGCCGAAGCAGCGCACGCCGACGTAAAGCGTCTCCTCGTCAACCGCAAAATAGGCCTCCGTGCGGTGGCTCGGCCGGCGGTCGTTGACCCAGAACCGGTCCGTCGCCGCCGCCGCGTCCTTCCAGCCGTCGAGCTCGACGGTCGGCTTCAGTCCCGCCGGCAGCTTCTTCACCGCGAACCCCGGGGCGCGGACGTCCACCGGCTTGGTGAAGCGGGACCGGTCCTGCGCACAGGGCCGGAACGGCGTCGCGAACGTCTTCCCGCTCGCCAGCTCCTCCGCCGTCGGCGCCGGGTCGAGGAACTCGGCCTGCAGGTCGTCCACCCAGACGGTGCCTTCCGCATGTTCGGGCGACAGCCGGAAGCTGAGGGGGGAGAGATACGACCGGGCGCCGGGCAGGTTCGTGCAGACGGTCTCGTAGCGCGTCCATTCCGTCGCCACCTCGACCGTCCTGACGCTGCCGTAGCCGAACTTGAACTTGAGCCCCGGACGGTCCGCCTTGAGCCACAGGCTGAAGACGCCCGAGGCGCCCTTCTTCGTGGCGACGTTCTTGATGGTCGCGCCGGGGCCGCGCGCCAGCGGCGCGGCGGAAATGCGGAGCGACCTCCGGCCGGAATGGACGACGTTCGTGTCCGACCCCATCAGCCCGAGAAACTCGTCAAACGGATATTCGCGCCACTTCTCGTAGTCGTAGTTGTTGTTGCGCGCCACGTAAAGCGGAAACTCGCTGCCGACGTGCTCGAAGCTCGCGTTGGGAACGAGGTTCGGCGACTCGTCGGCCGCAGCCGGCACCTCGACCGCAAAGTCGTCCATCGTCGCCTCGCCCTCGGCGAAGACGATGAGCCGGCTCGTCCCGCACCCGCCCTGCGAACAGTCAAGCGTGATCCGCTTCGTCTCGCCGGCCCCGACGGCGACCTCGTTGCCGCCGCAGCGGATGCCGGCGCGGCCGGTCTTCACCGCAAAGGTCGCGCTCGCGCGGAACGCGTCCGGCGTCTCGGCGTTGCGCGCCATCGTCGCCGCGCCGGCAAAATGGCAGCAGCCCCCGGCGGACCTGACCGGCGCGGCCTTCTCCGGTCGCCAGCATTCGGCGAAGGTCATGTGCGTCGTGAAGTCGTCCGTAAAGACGGTCTTCCACCCGGACGCCTCCGCCGCCGCCCCGACCATCGCCGCGAACGCCGCCGCAACGCCAACCGACCAACCGATCCATACCTTCATTCAGCTGTTCCCCCGACTTGCCCTGACCCCTGGAATTCATGCCGTTTTCCCCCGTCCGCAGCGGCCCGACGCCGCCGACGGCGTGGACCGCACCCACTGACGGATTCCGCGCCCACATTATACCGCACGGCAATCCGGCGCGACAACTACCCATCTGAGTAGCCGACGGAAATCGCCGAAATAGTCGATTGAAGAAGTAAGTGGGCAGTGGCGGCGGAGAAACCTGGCCGTTTAGT
>JBJEWA010000033.1:0-18594 GCA_051884805.1 Kiritimatiellia bacterium
CCGCCCGGTAATGCCGCGCCACGTAGCCGTCGTAGCCCTCCTCCGCGCGTTCGCCCGCCGGCTGGTCCGGCGTGTCCGCAGTGTACTTCCAGGCCTGCTTGCCCTGCGCCCCCGATTCGAGCACGATGATCGAGGTGCCGAAGACGTATTCCTGCAGGAAGCCCGCGAGGCACGAGTCGTACTTCTGCGGCGTCCGGTACGGCAGGCCCGTCGTCTGCCACTCGTGCGCATTCCAGGCGCACCAGTACTCCGGCCCCCACTTGCGCGCCGCGCCGCGCGCCTCGGCGGAGGTGTGCGCGACGTTCTGCGCCCCGATCGCCCACTGCTCGTTGCAGATGAAGTCGATGCCGCCCTGCAGCTCGTAGCACGACAGCGCCGCGCCGCAGGTGGAGAACATCCAGGGGAAGTTCGCCTCCCAGCCGAACGCCGCGCGGCCGCAGTACCGGTTCACGAACGCGTCCCGCGCCCTGACGAGGTCAACCGCCATCGGGAGCTTGCACTCCTTGCGCCCCTGGTACATGAAACTCGCGTATTCGCCGATGTTGTTGCCGAGATAGCGCCCGCCGTAGGCTTCGTCCGCCTTCCGCTGCAGCTCCCTGCCGTCGCCCGAGTAGATGCTCATCGACCACATCGGGCGGGCCTTCACCACCTTCGCCCAGGCCACGGCGTCCGGCGCGTTGGTCCAGGTCTCCGGCAGGGTCTGGCGGACCGAGCTCCAGCCGACGTACAGGTTGCAAAGGTCCTGCTCGATCACGTCGCGCGCCAGTTTCAGCGCCGGCCCGTAGGCGCACTGGCCGACGAGAACGGTTTCGTTCGGGGCCGGCCTGCCCACCGTCTTGCCGGGACGCGCCACCGTCAGCGTCTGGCGCGTGACGCCCCCGCGCCGGTCCTTGAGCCTGACTTCGACCTGCCACGGACCCTCGCCGGCGGGGAAGCGCCGGCGCACCAACGTATCCTGCGTCGTCACCGTCTCGTAGCGGATCGGCGACTCCGCATCCGGGTTGGGATAGCGCACGCCCATGCCCGCGAGCTGCTCCCGGACGGAGTCGGCGTCGAGCCAATAAGACCGCCCGGTGCGGTCGTAGCGCACGCGCACCGGGTAGCGCGGCGGCAGCTCCACCTTGAAATCCCTCACCCCGCGCCTCACCTTGAGCTTCGCGCTTCGGGGCACGGCGATGACCTGCGGATCGAAGTCGACGCCCTGCCCGACCAGCACCTCGACCTCCGCGCCCGGCGCCACGCGCACGAGCCCCGGCGCGAGCGCGGCGTCCCAGAAGAGCCCCAGTCGCCCGCCCTCCAGCACGACGTCGAGCCGGCAGCGCGGCGCGCCGTTCGTCGAGACCGGTCCGCCCAGCAGCAGTTCGCCGCCGGGGCGCAGCGTCACGGTGAGGGCGTGTCCCCACGCCCCGCCTTCGGCCCGGATGCCGCGCACCAGCACGGCCTTCCCGGCGATGTCCCAGACGTTGTCCGACTGCGCGCCGTCCAGCGAGAGGCGCTGCACGTCGGCCTGCCACAGCGCACCCTTGGCGACGAAGAGCCGCGTGTGGTCCATGCTCCATTCGACCTGCTCGAACCGCATCTCGCCGCCGGGCGCAAGGCGCACCGTCCGCGCCAGCGCATCGCCGGCGCCCGTCGCCAGGCGGGCGCCCGGCCCGACCGCAAACGTCGCCCCGGGGCCGATTTCCGTCAAGCCGCCACGCATGGCGTAGCGCTTCGTCACGCGGAGCGTGCCGTTGGAGACGACGGTCCGCAGCCCGTTCCACTCCTGCTGGACGATCTCGGCGACCGTCTCGGTCCGCCCGCCGAGATCGAGGACGTCGTGCCGACGGCCGTCATAAGGCGCGGCATCCGCCGTGCCGCACAGCCAGCCCGCAAGCGCTGCGGCCGCCAAGGTCCGCGTCATGGCGCCACCTCCTTCAACTCCTTCGGCCGGAAGGCGAGTTCGCGTCCGTCGAACCGGACCGTGCGCGGCGAAACGCAGTCGGTGTTCAGCAGATACGTCGTCCCGTCCGGATAGGTCGCCCACTGGATGTAGGCGGCGTCAGGCCCCGTCACCCGTTGCGTCCCCGCCACCTGCCGCGCCAGATGGTCGCAGACGGCCAGGTGGAAGTCGGCCTTGTCGTTGCGCCGGCCGGGATAGCCCCAGGCGAGGTTGAGGTAGACCCAGCCCGCCCCCGCCACGCGCTTGCGCACCAGCAGCGGCTGCTTCCCCATGGTCGCCAGCACCTCCCACGAATCGTCCAGCGCCACCGTCGCAAGCCGGAACTTCTGCGAGACGTGCGCCGGATAGAGCGGCGTCATGAGGATGTCTTCGACGACCGCGCTGCCCGTCACCTTGAGCCCGCGCGGCAAGCCGACGAGATCCGCCGCCGTGAAATTCTCGCCCTCGCGGTCGATGCGGGACGAGAACTGCGCCAGCGTGGCGTAGAGCGTGCCGCCCGCCGCGCAGTATTCGTGCAGGACGCGATGCGCGAGATTCGAGGTCATCGTGTTCCAGCCGCCCAGGATGACGAGCCGATAGTCCCGCAGCTTGGCGGGGTCGAGCCGCTCGTCGAGCGAGACGACGTCCACCTGCCCGTACGGCGTGCCGCCGAGCCAGCCGTTCGCGAAGGGCTTGAGCGCGTCCTTGGGGCGCGGCCAGAAGAGTTCCTGCACGGCGTCCCACGTCTCCTCGCTGCGTCCGCACCGCCAGTTGGCGTTGGTCGCGGCAAGATGGTGCTGGCCGAAGATCGCGAACGTGTCCCAGGTCATGCCGACGTAGCCGTCGAAATTGCCGAGCGCCACGGCCACCGGCACGCGCGGCGCGCCGTCCGCGCGCGGATGCGCCTTCGTCCACCGGTAGAAGTCGCGCATCGTCTTGCGGTAGGCCCGGGGCACGGGATCGTCGTAGGACTGCTTCGGCGAACTGAGGCTCGTCATCGCGGCATCCGGCGGCGTATACTCGTGGGCCTGCGTCGTCTGCGAGCCGGACTCGAGCACCATCATCGACGTGCCCATCACCCAGAGCTCCTTCAGACCGACCTCCAGCGAGTCCTGCTTCTGCGCGACGCCGTACGGAAGGCGCGGCCAGCACGTCTGCCACTCGTGCGCCAGCCACGCCGTCCAGCGGTCGCGCCCGTACCGCCGCGCCGCGCCGCGCGCCTCGGCCGTCGCAAAGGCGAGGTTGCCGCAGCCGACCGCGTACATCTCGTTGCAGATGAGATCGATGCCCCCCGCGAGTTCATAGCACGCGAGCGGCGAACCCGAGGTCGAGTAGACGCAGGGCTCGCGCTCGTCCGGCGGACGCTTGAGCTGGCTTTTCCGCGGCGCCGCGAGCATCGTCCCCGTCAGCCAGGCGTGCGCCTCCCGCAGGTCGCGGCACTTCGGCCAGCCCGCCAGGTAGCTCTTCTCGTCCTGATAGAGAAAGCCCGCGTATTCGCCGATGTTGTTGCCCAGGTAACTGGCGCCCCAGAACTCGCGCAGCGCCTTCGTCCGCGCGCCGTCCTGGTCGCCGTAGATCGTCATCACCCGGACGCCGTTCGTCTTCGCCCACGCGCACCAGTCCGCGCCGAGATGCCCCGGCAGCAGCTTGGCGCTGTCCGCCCACTGCACCCAGAGGTTGCAGGCGTCGTTCGTCTGCAATTCGCGGAACTCGGGGCTCGCCCCGTAGCCCGTCACCCCGACCAGGATCTCCGCCGCCGCCAGCAACGCAATCATCGCACCTCCGCCTCTCCCAGGACGTTCACGCCCTGCTCACCGTCCCAGACATCGGAGTTGGCGAACCGCAGCCCCTTGAGCTGGATCTGGACGGACCTCCCGGCCGCGCCCAGGTCGGACGGCACGGTGAAGTCGATCGCCACGCGCCGGCGCGTCGCCGAAGGGACGGCCAGGTCGGCCGCCGGCTTCACGCGCGCCGTCCGCCCGGACGCAAGCAGCCGCACCTCCAGCTCCGGCGGACGCAGCAGGTCGCCGAAGCCCGTGTTCTCGAGCTCCAGCGCGAGCCGCGCCTTCGCGCCGCGACGAAGCGTCCGGGGCAGGCGCGCGTCGCGGATGACGTAGCGGTAGCCCATGTGGTCGAGGACGAACTTCGCCATGGGCTGCCCGGCGTACTCGTGCAGGTCGGGCATGCCCTCGAAACGCCATTTCTCCGGCTCGAACCGAAGCTCGGACAGGAAGCCCGCCAGCGTGTGCCCCTGCTCCTGCAGGTTGCGCAGGTAGCTCAGGTGCACCGAATACCAGTCCTTGACGATGTTCCACTTCGCCGGCTCCCACAGCTCGCGGCAGCGATACTGGTTCTGGTCGAGGAAGTCGCGCCCGATGTAGGCGAGTTCGCCGCCGTAGGGATGGCGCGCGCGCGGCTTGAGCAGCTCAAGGCTGCGCTCGCGCGTCCATTCGCCCGACCACGTGCCGTAGTCCCACCACGTGCCGAGATAGCCGTCGTTGTACATTCCGAGGCGCATCCGGTCGCCGTCGAAGTTCGCGATGTACGCCGGCGCGCGCACGAGCACCGAAACCGCCTCGGGCAGCGCCGCGCAGTAGGCGCCAAGAATGCGGTTCATGTACGCGGGCTTGCAGTAGTCGGAGGAATGCATCTCGCCCCACGGGCCGGCCACGCCCGCCTCGACCGCCACCACCACGTCGGCGAACCCGGCCATGATCGCCGCAAGGTCGCGCACGTGGCCGAGCAGGATGTCGAAGTCGGCGGGTTCGCAGCCCTTCTGCTCGCTCCAGGTGTAGCCGAGACGGATGATGAGCGAACCGCCCTTTTCGCGCGTCTCGGTCAGGAAGCGCGCGACGTCGGCCTTCATCGCCGCCGTCAGCGGAATGTCCGCATCGCCCGTGCGCTCGGCCGGCGTCGGACGGCGCCCGTCCTGTTCGCGTCCGCCGGAAAAGCGGCTCAACTCCCAGAGCGAGGAACGGAATCCGCCCTGCCCGTGCCAGTTCGGCAACCCTTCGGGCTTGAACGTCACCCACCCGCCGGGCGCGAGCCCCCGCGCCGGGTTCTCCGTCAGCGTCGCCAAGCCGTCCTCATAGGACAGCTCCGGGCGAAAGTAATCGCCCGCCCCCAGCGCCTGCCCAGCGGCGACGCCCAGCGCGACCAGCGCCATAGTCATTCGCATCATCCCGTTTCCCCGCGACATCGCTCCCCGCCCGCCGCCGTCACGAATCCGTGCCGTCCGTCCCCGCCCGTGGCGGCTGTTCACGGATTATACCATGCCGGCGGAATGCCCGTCAAACCCCGTCCGTACCGGGCCGGAAGCCCCGGGAAGCAAGCGTCCCGGGCAGTCGGCGCCGCGGCCACAACAAGGACGGAAAGGCCCCGTCAGTAGTAGTTTACCGTGACCTGCTTGCGGTAGTTCTTCTCGAGCGCGGCCGACATCCGGCGGACGACCGAGCGGCGGAGTTCGAGATCCTGCGGGATGTTCGGATCCTGATGGGACTCGTTCACCTTGGTGCCGATCACGAACTCGATGCGGTCGTGCGCCATCATGCGCTCCAGGATCGCCTTGACCGCCATCGGCTCCTTGTCGGCGGGGCGCTTCTCCTCCAGGGCCGTCGCCACGCGCGACAGCGTGAGGATGCCTTCCGTCGCAATGCCGACGCCCTCCATCCGCCCGACCGGCGGCAGCCCGCCGGCGCGGCGGAGATCCTCGAACTTGACCACGACCTTCCGGCCCAGCTCGCGCTCGAGGATGTTCGCCGTCGTTCCGCCGCAGATGACGACGTGGTCGAAGCCGAGCCGCGCCTGACGCGCGAACTCCGCGTCGTTCTCCTTGTAGTAGGGCGGCCCGGACAAGACGCGCATCACCCGGGGATGGCGGAGATAGATGACCACGCAGGTGATGTCGTCCTTGCAGCCACCCGGCGTCAGCATGAGCGCACGGCTCGCAACCGAGGCCGACAACTCCTTCGCGGAAATGTCCGGATCGTAGCGGACGAGCTCCTGCGCGTGCGCCAGCACGCCCGAGCGCCGCCAGCCGAACTTCATGTCCTTGCGTACGCCCAGGCCCGACTGCGTCACGCCGTCCGAGCAGAGGATGATGCGGTCGCCGGGGCGGAAGTCCGCCTCGCACTCGCGCATCTCGCGGTCCGGCCAGTGCACGGAGACGACCTGGTCGTCCCGCAGCGGGGGCACCTCCCGGGCGCCGCGCAGGTGGATGTAGCCCGGATTGCCCATCTCGGTGATGCGGGCCTTGCCGCCCAGGCGGAAGTCGAAGAGCGAGAAGGTCGCATAGCCGATCTTGCGCACCTCGCAGACCGGCAGCGAGTCCATGATGATCTCGGCGGCCTCCAGCGTCGGGATGTTCGACTCCAGGAACTTGATCGCCATCGACGTGGTCATCGTCGCGAGCACGTGCGCCTTCACCCCGCTGCCGAGGCCGTCCGAGAGCGCGCACAGGTGGCGGTTCTCCCTTTCGATGGAAAGGAACCGGACGTCGTCGCCGCAGGCCGCCTGTCCGGTCTTGGTGTACTGCGACGTCTCCATCTCGATGAAGACGTCGTCAGCCATTCAGGTAGCTCCCGTCGTCCGCCTCGCGGAGCCGCCGGCCTTCCGTCTTCGACTCGTACGCGCCGGCGATTTCGTTGAGCATGATCTCCGTCTCGGCGATGTGCTCGCCGAAGAGCCGCGCGACCTGCTGCACCGTAAAGACGTTTTTCGCGATGACCTCGCGGGCCTTGGCCGCGATCTCCTCGCGGCGGCCCTCGTTCTGCGTCACGTCCTGCACGACCGCGCCGGCGAATTCGCCGCGGGCGATCGGGAAGACGCTGACGTTGACGAGGCGGTCGCGCCAGGGCTGGCGGTACTTGACGGTCTCGCTGCCGTGTTCGATTGCGCCCGCGAAAAGGTCGCTGAACTCGGACATGACGACGTGCACGTCCATGCCCTCGAGGTTCCCCAGCGACTCGTAGACCTCCTTCTCGCCGCACATCTCGGCGAAGAGGCGGTTGCACTCCAGGATCTGCCCCTGACCATCGACGATCACGACGCCGGCCGGGATGTACTTGATGAGCGCGTTCGACGTGCGCTGGAAGCTCTTCTTGAGGAAGGTGTGGCACTGCGCCTCCTCGGCCTTCCCGGCCAGCAGCGCCCGGGCGAACTCGCGGCAGGTCTCGTATCCGCACGCGCCGCAGTTGAGCTCGTCGGCCTTCGAGGACTTGCCGACGCGGGCGAGCGCCTGCGCCAGCGCCGCCTCGTCCGGCTCCGCCTCGACGACCGGCGCCGCGGGATAGGCCGACGTGCCGCAGTGCGTAAAGCAGCGGTTCACGCTCGTCTGCAGCGGCGATTCGGCGTCCGTCGCGAAGAGCGTGGCGAGGTCGCCGCCGTCCCCCGCCATCGCGGGCCCGTTCACGCAGCCGCCCGGGCAGGCCAGCGCCTCGATGAAGAGCTTGCGGAAACCGGGCCGCGCGGCCGCCGCCTCGATCTCCGCGACCGGCGTCGACAGCATCCGGCGGAGATTCGGCAGGCCCGAGACGGAGAGATAGCGGACGCCCGCCGAGCCGTCGCGGAGCGTGTCGTTCATGCCACCCTCGACCGAGTAGAACCGGCCCTCCTCGGCCGGCCCGAGCGCGAGTTCGGCCGCTTCTTCGCCGAAGCCGATCCCCTTCTCCTGCAGCAGCTGCTCCAGCGCGGGAAAGACGCACGCGAGCGCCAGCACGTCCGGATGCGCGTCGGCCTCGTTCTTCTTCGCGGCGCACGGGCCGAAGAAGACGACCTTGGCGTCCTGTCCGTACCGCTCCTTGAGCAGCTTGCTGTGCGCGCGGACGGGCGACGGCAGCGCGGAGATGTACTTCGCGTATTCCGGCAGGTAGAGGCGGATCATGTCCACCGCCGCCGGGCAGGCGCTGGAGATGACGAGCGGCGACGACGTCTGCGCCAGCACGCGCGCCACGTGCGCGCTCACCGACTCGGCGCCGTGGGCCGTCTCGCTGGTCCCGGCGAAGCCCAGCCGCTTCAGCGCACCGGCGAGCTGCCCGATCGTCACCCCCTTGAAGTAGCCCGCGAAGCTCGGCGCGACCGAAGCGTAGAGCCTGGCCCCCGAGGCGAGGAGCTCCTTCAGGCGCGAGAGGTCGCTGCGGATCTTCTTCGCGTGCGCGGGACAGACCTTGACGCACGAGCCGCACGCCACGCAGGCCTCGGGAATGACCGAGGCCTTGCCGTTCACGATGCGGATCGCCTTGACGGGACAGTGCCGGACGCACTTGTAGCAGTCCTGGCACTCGTTCTCGATGGTGTAGACCGGGCTCATCGCACCCCTAGAAATCGACCTCGGAATCGTCCCAGCAGCAGCGCAGGACCCGCTCCATGAGCTTTGCGTCCATCGGCCGCGGGTTGCAGCCCGTGCAGGCGTCGCCCATCGCGTTCTCGGCGATCCGCGCGGCCTTGGCCTCGAACTCTTCCGCCGTGACCATGCCCTCGCCCGGCAGCCCGTCCGCGGCGTAGTCCCGGATGCAATGCGGGATGTTGAGCTCGTCGTTGAACTTGCGCACCCAGGCGATGAGCGCGGCGATTCCGGCCTCCGGCGAGGTTTCCGCCCCGGCGAGGCCGAGTTCGCGCGCGCACATCGCATAGCGTTCGGCCGCGAACGGCACCGCCGCGTTGAACCTGATCACCTTCGGCAGGTACATCGCGTTCGCCGCGCCGTGGATGATGTGGCCGCCCGAGAACGCCGCGCCGGTCTTGTGCGCGATCGAGTGAACGATGCCGAGGAGCGCGTTCGAGAACGACATGCCGGCGAGGCACTGCGCGTCGTGCATGACCGCCCGCGCCTTGGCGCAGCCCTTGTAGCTGTCGACGAGCGCGTCCCGGATCAGCTTCATCGAGTGGATCGCGAGCGCGTCCGAGTACGGGCTGTGCGCACAGGCGACGATCGCCTCCAGGTCGTGCGTGAGCGCGTCCATGCCCGTGTGCGCACAGAGCTTCTGCGGCATCGTGAGCGCCAGGTCGGGATCGACGATCGCGACGTCTGGCGTAATCTCGAAGTCTGCAATCGGGAACTTGACGCCCTTCGCGTAGTCGGTGATGATCGAAAACGCCGTCACCTCCGTCGCCGTGCCGGAGGTCGAGGAGATCGCGACGAACCGCGCCTTGGCGCGGAGCTTCGGCAGCCCGAACACCTTGCACATGTCCTCGAACGTGCACTCGGGATGCTCGTACTTGATCCACATCGCCTTCGCCGCGTCGATCGGCGAGCCGCCGCCCATCGCGACGATCCAGTCGGGCTGGAACGCCTGCATGACGGCCGCGCCCCGCATCACCGTCTCGACCGACGGGTCGGACTCGATGCCCTCGAAGAGCTGCACCTCCATGCCGGCCTCGCGCAGGTACGCCTCCGCGCGCTGCAGGAACCCGCCGCGCCTCATGGAGCCGCCGCCCACGCAGATGACGGCGCGTCGTCCCTTCAGCGTCTTGAGCACCTCAAGCGCCCCCTGGCCATGGTAGATGTCACGCGGAATGCAGAAACGATTCATGAGATTCCTCCTTCGGTCCTTGACTGTCAGTCTTCAGTTCACTTCGCCGACGGGAACAGCCCGTCCAGGATGTCCTTCATCACGCCGCGGTCGACGTGGGTGTAGACCTTGCCGTTCACGACGACGACCGGACCCTGCGCACAGTTTCCGGTGCAGAGGGAGGCGCCGAGCTCGACGTCCACCTCGTCGCGAAGACCGCGCGCCGCGAGGAATTCCTCGCAGAACGCGACGTTCTTCTCGTTGCCGCGGGCAAAGCAGGAGCTGCCCATGCAGATGGTGACGTTCGGCTTCATCGGCTTTCCATCGCGTGTTCGATGCCGTACGCGAGACCGCGAAGTTCCGCGAGGCCGACGAGCCGCCCGCCGTAGTCGTAGCCGCTGTAGCTCTTGCGCGAGCGGTCGATCTCGAGGTGGCGGCCGTGGTCGGGCCGGACGACGATGCCCTCGCCCCGGCGGCTCTCCTCCGCCAGCAGCTCCTTCATCAGGCCGAACATATCGACCTTTCCGACCAGATGGCTCTCGGACTCGTGAAACACGCCGGGCGCCTCGTGGCGGATGTTCCGGAAATGGCAGAAGTAGACGCGCTGGGCGAACTCCCGGAAGATCGCCACCTCGTTGTTGTCGAGGCTGCCGCCGAGCGAACCGGTGCAGAGCGTCAGGCCGACGTTCGGCGACGGGCATTCGCGGCACATGCGGTGGATGTCGATCGCGTTCGAGAGGATCCGCGGCAGCCCGAAGAGCGGACGCGGCGGGTCGTCCGGATGGATCGCCATGCGCACGCCCGTCTCCTCAAGCACCGGCGAAAGCTCGTTGAGGAAGTCGTAGAGGTGCGAGCGGAGCGCCTCCTCGCCGATGTCGCGGTAGGCCGCGAGCTGTTCGAGGAACTGCTCGGGCGTCAAGTCGTCCACCGTGCCGGGCAGGCCCAGCAGGATGGCCTTCTCGATCCGCGTGCGCTCGGCGTCCGGCAGCTTCTCCCAGAGGATCCTGGCCTGGTCGCGCGTCTGCTCGTCGTAGTCGCGCGCGGCGTTCGGCCGCTTCAGCGAGAAGAGGTCGAACGCAGCCACCTCGTAGTGGTTGTAGCGCAGGACGTCCGAACCGTCCGCCAGCCCGAAGGCGAGGTTGCTGCGCGTCCAGTCGAGCACCGGCATGAAGTTGTAGCAGACCGTGCGGATGTCGAAGTCCGCCAGGTTGCGCAGCGTCTGCTTGTAGTTCTCGACGTATTCACGCCACCTGCCGGTGCGCTTCTTGATGTCCTCGTGGACCGGCACCGACTCGACCACGCTCCAGATCATCCCGGCCGCGCGGACGGCGTCCGCCTGGGCCCGGATTTCCTCGCGCGGCCACACCTCGCCGGGACGGCGGTTGTAGAGCGCCGCCACGACGTCCGTCACGCCCGCCTGGCGGATCTCGCGCAGCGAAATCGCGTCAGCCGCCCCGTACCATCTCCAGCCAGCCTTCATCGCAGAGCCTCCCCATCCCTCCGGCCGCCCGGGGCGTCACTCGATGTCCACGACGCTCGCCCAGTGCAGGAGCAGCTCGTGGTTCTTCGCGGACTGCTCCTTCGAGGCCTCGGCGGCCGCGACGATCGGCAGGTACTTCTGGACGTCGCCAAGCGAGACCTTGAGCGCCTCGCAGGCAAGCACCATGTACTTCTCGGCGGCCGCCACGTGGCCGGCCAGCCAGAAGAGCAGGTACGTGCGCGCGACGTCCGCGCAGGGATCGCCGAGCCGGACGTGGCTCCAGTCGATGACGCGCCAGTCGCCCTTCGGGGTGATGATGACGTTCGTCGGATTGAAGTCGCCGTGGCAGAGCGCCGTGCCGCGCGGGAAGCTCTGGAGCTTCATGTGCAGGTCGTAGCGCGTCACCTTCTCGACCGGCGAGGCCGAGATCTGCTTGTCGAGCTTGTCCGCGAGGTTGCCCATCCGGTCCGAGGTCTTCGAGAAGATCTGGCACTGGATCGCGACGAACTGCTTCAGGTACTTCGTCAGGTTCTTCTTGTCCTTGGCCATCACGTCCGCCAGCGTCTCGCCCTCGACGTACTCGCGGCGGATGCACCAGTGGTCGCGCAGCTTCATGACTTCGAGCACCCTGGCGACGGGCAGACCCGTCTCCGCGGCGCGCGCCTCGTTCATCGCCTCGTTGAGGATGAGCGAGACCTTGTAGCTCGGGCCGAATATCTTCAGCACGGTGTCCTTGTCGCGGCAGATGACCTTGTCGGCCCGCTCCTGAAGGACGTTCTTCGCCGTCTTGGGCGCCTGCTTCTTTCCGGATTGCCTGACTGTCTGCTTCATTTCGAGTCTCCTTTCGGCCTTTCGCCTGCCGTCACACGTTCTCGTGCTTGCCATAGTACGCGTTCAGGTACATCTGCCGGATCTCCCGCATCAGCGGATAGCGGGGATTCGCGCCGGTGCACTGGTCGTCGAAGGCCTGCTCCGTCATCGCGTCGAGCCGCGCGAGGAAGTCCTGCTCGTCCGGGACGTAGTCGCGGATCGTCGGCTTGATTCCGACGCGCTTCTGGAGGTCGCGGATCGCCTGGATGAAGTTCATGAACTGCTCGCCCTTCGACTTGCCCCCGATGCCGAGCGCGTCCGCGATCTCGAGATAGCGCTCGAGCGTGTGCGGATGGTCGTACTGCGGGAAGGTGCCCATCTTGCGCGGCACGGGGTCGGCGTTGAAGCGCAGGACCTCCTCCATCATCAGCGCGTTGGCGATGCCGTGCGGGATGTGGTGGAACGCGCCGAGCTTGTGCGCCATCGAGTGCATCACGCCGAGGAAGGCGTTCGCGAAGGCCATGCCGGCCATGGTCGCCGCATTCGCCATCTTCTCGCGCGCCTTCGGCGCGGCGTACTTGCCGACCGCGGCGTCGTAGCACTCGGGCAGATACCGGAAGATGTCCTTGAGGGCCTGGATGGCGAGGCCGTCCGTATAGCCGGTCGCGCACATCGAGGCGTAGGCCTCGAGCGCGTGGCTGACGGCGTCGATGCCCGAGGCGCTGGTGAGGCCGGGAGGCGCCATCATCTGGACGTCCGCGTCGACGATCGCCATCTTGGGCATGAGCTCGTAGTCCGCAAGCGGATACTTGACGCCGGTCTGCTCGTCGGTGATGACGGCGAACGGCGTCACCTCGCTGCCCGTGCCGGCCGAGGTCGGGATCGCGACGAAGTACGCCTTGTCGCCCATCCGCGGGAAGGTGTAGACGCGCTTGCGGATGTCCATGAAGCGCATCGCCATGTCCATGAAGTCGCACTCGGGGTGCTCGTAGAGGACCCACATGATCTTCGCCGCGTCCATCGCGCTGCCGCCGCCGATCGCGATGATGACGTCGGGCTTGAACGAGGCCATGAGGTGCGCGCCCTCCTTGGCGCAGGCGAGCGTCGGGTCGGGCGCGACGTTCGCGAACGTCGTGAACATGATGCCCTGCTGCTCGAGCGCCGCCTCGATCGGCTTCGTGTAGCCGTTCGCGTAGAGGAAGTTGTCGGTGACGATGAACGCCTTCCGCTTCCCCAGCACCTCGCCGAGCTCGCGGAGCGCCACCGCGAGGCACCCCTTCTTCTGGTACACCTTCTCGGGCGCGCGGAACCACAGCATGTTCTCCCTGCGAATGGCCATAGTCTTGATGTTGATGAGGTGCTTGACGCCGACGTTTTCAGAAACCGAGTTGCCGCCCCAGCTGCCGCAGCCGAGCGTGAGCGACGGAGGCATCGCGAAGTTGTAGATGTCGCCGATGCCGCCGAGCGAGGACGGGCTGTTCACGATGAGGCGGCACGCCTTCATCCGGTCCGCGAACTTGTCCAGCTTCGCCTTCTCGTTGAGCTCGTCGATCCACAGGACGGAGGTGTGGCCGAGGCCGCCGTTGTTGACGAGCAGCGCCTCCGCGATATCGAGGGCGTTGTCGAAGTCCGTCGACTTGTACATGCCGAGGATCGTCGTGAGCTTCTCGTGGCCGAGCGCCTCGCTCGTGTCGGTCGAGGTCGCCTCGCCGATCAGCACCTTCGTGTCCTCCGGCACCTCGAAGCCCGCCATCTTCGCGATGGTGACGGGCCGCTGGCCGACGATCTTCGCGTTGAGCGCGCCGTTGATCAGCATCGTCTTGCGGACGAGGTCCTTCTCCCGCTCGTTCATGAAGTGGCAGCCGCGCTTCTCGAACTCCGCCTTGACGAGGTCGTAGATCTCGGCATCCGCGATGACCGTCTGCTCGGTCGCGCAGATCATGCCGTTGTCGAAGGTCTTGGAGTGGATGATCGAGTTGACCGCGCTGACGATGTCGCAGCTCGGGTCGAGAATCGCCGACGCGTTGCCCGCGCCGACGCCGAGCGCCGGCGTCCCCGAGCTGTAGGCGGCCTTCACCATGCCCGGACCGCCCGTCGCGAGGATGATGTCCACCTCCTTCATGAGCAGGTTCGTCTTCGGGAGCGAGGGCTGGTCGATCCAGGCGATGATGTCCTTGGGCGCGCCCGCCCCGACCGCCGCCTCCAGCACGATCCGCGCCGCGGCGATCGTGCAGTCCTTCGCCCGGGGATGGGGACTGATGACGATGCCGTTGCGGGTCTTCAGCGCGAGCAGCGTCTTGAAGATCGCCGTCGACGTCGGGTTCGTGGTCGGAATCACCGCGCCGATGACGCCGATCGGCTCGGCGATCTTCTCGATGCCCATCGCCTCGTCCCGCTCGACGACGCCGCAGGTCTTCGTCGACTTGTAGGCGTTGTAGATGTATTCGGCCGCATAGTGGTTCTTGACCACCTTGTCCTCGACGATGCCCATGCCGGTCTCCTCGACCGCCATCTTCGCCAGCGGGATGCGCGCACGGTTGGCCGCCAGCGCCGCCGCCTTGAAGATCGCGTCGACCTGCTCCTGCGAGTAGGTCGAGAAGGTCTTCTGCGCCTCCCGCACGCGGGCAAGCGTGTTCTCGAACTCGATCATTCCCTCGTCTGCGACGGGCGCAGCGCCAGTTGCGTTCTCTGCCATGTCTTACCTTCTTTCTCTCGTGGCCGGAAGCCATTCCCGGTCCGGTCGGCGAATAGTATACCAATTTTTCATATCGCTATTCAAGTAGCGATATGAAAATATCCGTTGGTTTTGGTATACTGTCGCCATGACCACCGAAGACGCGACGATCACGCCCGGACCCCTGCCCCTGCCGACCATCCGCCGATACCCGCTTTACCTCCGCTGCATCCGCAAGCTGATCGCCGCCGGCGAGCTTCACGTCTCCAGCGCGGTCGTGGCCGAGCAGCTCGGGCTCGATCCCGTCCTGACGCGCAAGGACCTGGCGATGGCCGGCGTTCCCGGCAAGCCGCGCCGCGGCTATCCCGCGTCGGAGCTGCAGTCCGCCATCAGCCACGCGCTCGGCTGGGACAACACGACGGACGCGGTTCTCGTCGGCGCGGGCTCGCTCGGCAACGCCCTGCTCGGCTACGCGGGCTTCGAGGAGCAGCATCTTTCGATTGCCGTCGCCTTCGATTCGGATCCCGGCCTGCACGGGCTGACGCTGCACGGCGTGAAGGTCCGTCCGATGGAGGACCTGCCGCGCCTCGCCAGGCGCCTCAAGATCAAGCTCGGCATCCTGACCGTCCCCGGTGCGGCCGCGCAGGACTGCGCCGACCGGCTCGTCGCGGCGGGCATCTGCGGCATCTGGAACTTCAGCGCGGTCCAGCTCGCCGTCCCCGGCCACGTCATGGTCCAGAACGTCGATCTCGCCCAGTCCCTCGCCGTGCTTTCGCACGCCATCGCCAGCGCGGGCTGAACGGCGCGCTCAGACCGGTTCGAGAATCCAGCGCTTGTTGAACCAGTACCAGTCGCCGGGGGACTGCATGATCGCGTCCGAGAGCAGCCCGAGCGCCTGTCGCGTCAGGCGGCGCGCCTCCGCCTTCTTGTCCGGAGCCTGCGGATCCGGGCGCAGCGTCGTGATGTAGTTGAAGACATGGCGCCCGTCGCGCCGCAGCATCGTCGCCAGGACGATCGGACACCCGCAGCTGACGGCGAAGGCCGCACCGGCGTGCGAGACGTTCGCCTTGCCGCCGAGAAAGTCCACCTCGACGTCGGCGTGCCGCACGCGCAGGTCGGGCAGGATCGCAAAGGCGCGCCCCTGCGCCAGCCGCTCGTGAATCTTGAACAGGGTGTTGCGGCAGTTCCGGTCCAGCACTTCGATGTCGCCGTACTGGCGCCGCATCCAGGCGTCCAGCTTCGGGTTCCGCTGCCGTGCGCCGATTGCGAACAGCGGCAGCCCGTACTTGGCCATCGACCACGCCGCCATGTACCAGTTCCCGCTGTGCGGCACCATGATGACGACGCCCCTGCCCTCGTCGACGAACCGCTGCAGCTTGTCCTTGTAAAGGGCGCCGTCCTTGACATGGCGATCCATCCACTCGCGCGTCAGCCGCGGCGCGCGCATCATCTCGACGGCGGTCTGCAGGACGTTCTGCAGGGACCGCACGGCCACCTGCTCGGCCGCGCGCGCGCCCAGCGCGGGAAAGACGCTGCGGATGCGTTCAAGCGTCCGGCGGCGCTTGAACCGGAACACCCGGAACGCCGTCCAGCCAAGACCGCGCGCCAGCGACATCGCCAGCGGATAGGGAACGGCATTCACCAGCGCGCACGCGAGGCGAAGCGCCAGGTATTCGGCATTGGCCGCTAACGCGCTCTTGGCCACCTACTGCAACTTCCGCCGGGCGTCGGCAATGGCCTGCAGGACGGCCTTCGAGGTAATGGTCGCCGACGTAATCGCCTCGATCTGGCCGCCGTTCCGCTTCAGCGCGAGCGTCGTCGCGTCCTTGCCGCGGAACTGGTCGGCGAACTCGGGCGTGCTCAGCTTCATGCCGAGGCCGGGCGTCTCGGACGCCTGCAGGACCCGGTAGGAGATGAGCGTCTTCTTGTCCGCCCGGAAGCCGACCATCAGCACGATGTCGCCGCCGTAGCCGTCATGCGAGACGCCTTCGACGGCATAGCCCTGCTCGCCGCACAGCACGGCCTCGCGCGCCGCCACGCGGTTCTTCTCGGCCGTCGCGCGGATCGCGTCCTTCGTCCGCTCGTTCACCCAGGCAAGCACCCCCGCGCAGACGGCGGAGATGGCCGTCAGGCTCAAAATCAATCCGATGATCTTCTTCATGTCGTCCTCAAGCCGGTTTCGACAGGATTATACATCAGCCCTGCCGGGGCTGTCAACCGGAGCGCCGGGAAAACGGCAGGGCGCCGCGGTTGCCCGCAGCGCCCAGTTCCGCCCGGTTTCCGGACCGGCGCCCTTACTTCCGGAAGGACTCCTCGACGGCAACGGCGACGGCGACGGTCGCGCCGACCATCGGGTTGTTGCCCATGCCGATGAGGCCCATCATCTCGACGTGCGCCGGCACCGAGGAGGAGCCCGCGAACTGCGCGTCGGAATGCATCCGGCCCATGGTGTCGGTCATGCCGTAGCTGGACGGACCGGCGGCCATGTTGTCGGGATGGAGCGTGCGGCCCGTGCCGCCGCCCGAAGCGACGGAGAAGTACTTGCGGCCGTTCTCCCAGCACCACTTCTTGTAGGTGCCGGCGACGGGATGCTGGAAGCGGGTCGGGTTCGTGGAGTTGCCCGTGATCGAGACGCCCACGTTCTCCTGCTGCATGATCGCCACGCCCTCCGGCACGTTGTCGGCGCCGTAGCACTTGACCGCCGCGCGCGGACCCTTCGAGAAGGGCTTCTCGCCGACGACCCTGAGCTTCTCGGTCTTGGCGTTGAACGCCGTCTTGACGTAGGTGAAGCCGTTGATGCGGCTGATGATGTACGCGGCGTCCTTGCCGAGGCCGTTCAGGATGACGCGGAGGTTGGTCTTGCGGACCTTGTTCGCGTTGAGCGCGATCTTGATCGCGCCTTCCGCCGCCGCGAAGGACTCGTGGCCCGCGAGGAACGCGAAGCATTCCGTCGCGTCGTCAAGCAGCATCGCGCCGAGGTTGCCGTGGCCGAGGCCGACCTTGCGGTTCTCAGCGACCGAACCCGGAATGCAGAACGCCTGGAGGCCGACGCCGATCTCGGCAGCGGCGTCCTTCGCCTTCGCGCAGCCCTTCTTGATCGCCATCGCCGCGCCGACCGTGTAGGCCCACTTGGCGTTCTCAAAGCAGATCGGCTGCGTCTCCTCGACGATCTTGTAGGGATCGATGCCCGCCCGCTTGCAGATCTCGGCGCATTCCTCGATCGACTTGATGCCATACGGCTTCAGCGCGGCGAGGATCTTCGCCTCGCGGCGCTCGTAGCCCTCGAACAGCTTCTCGCCGGCGGTTGCCTTGGGCGCGGCCTTCGCGGCGCATTTCTTAGCACATGCCATTTTCTGTTCCTCCTTATTCCTTGCGGGGATCGATGTACTTTGCGGCGCCTTCGAACTGGCCGTAGTGGCCCTTCGCCTTCTCCCACGCCTCGTTCGGCGTCATTCCCTTCTTGATGAAGTCGGTCATCTTGCCGAGGGAGACGAACTCGTAGCCGATCACTTCGCCTTCCTTGTTGAGGGCCATGCGCGTGCAGTAGCCTTCGGTCATCTCAAGGTAGCGGGGACCCTTCGCCTTCGTCGCATACATCGTGCCGACCATCGACCGGAGGCCCTTGCCGAGGTCTTCCAGGCCCGCGCCGATCACCAGGCCGCCGTCGGAGAACGCGGACTGCGTGCGGCCGTAGACGATCTGGAGGAAGAGTTCGCGCATCGCGGTGTTGATCGCGTCGCAGACGAGGTCGGTGTTGAGCGCCTCGAGAATCGTCTTGCCGACGAGGATTTCGGAGGCCATGGCGGCGGAGTGGGTCATGCCCGAGCAGCCGATCGTCTCGACGAGGGCCTCTTCGATGATGCCGTTCTTGACGTTCAGCGACAGCTTGCAGGCGCCCTGCTGCGGCGCGCACCAGCCGACGCCGTGCGTGTAGCCGGAGATGTCCTTGATCTGCTTGGCCTGAACCCACTTGCCCTCTTCCGGGATCGGGGCAGGACCGTGATTGCACCCCTTCGTCAGGGGACACTGGTGCTGAACCTCAGTCGAGTATACCATTGCCTTATTCCTTTTGGTGTGGAAAATCCAGCGTATTATATCAAATTTCTCCGGCAAGGACGATTCGGCGCCGCGCCGGACGGGCGGAAAATGCGCCAGAGTCGATTGAAGAAGTAAGTGGGCAGTGGCGGCGGAGAAACCTGGC
>JBJEWA010000034.1:0-18222 GCA_051884805.1 Kiritimatiellia bacterium
AAACGGCCAGGTTTCTCCGCCGCCACTGCCCACTTACTTCTTCAATCGACTGTCCGCTATTCAGTGACGCATTACCTTTCCTTAGCCTTTTCCCGTTCCGCCGGGTTGTGATATAATACGCGCTTCAAGATTTGGGAGCGTGGCCGGGATGAAGAAGGAACTGACGGGGCTTTTAGGGCTGTTGGCGGCGTTGACGGCGGGGGCTGCGCCTTCCGGGCGGATTGCCGCCGCGCGGCAGGAGCTGCTGGCGGAGGTGCGGTCAGTCGATGCGGGCGGCGGTGCGCTGCCGGGCGGCTACGTGCTGCTTGGCGAGGGCGTCTTCCCCCTGGCCGAGTGCCGCAACTACGACGGGACGACGGCGTATGCCGTTGTCGGCGGTTTCTACGGTGCGGGGCGCGCGGTGTTCCTGGGCCATCCGAATTTCCTGCGGTCGGACGATTTCCGGTACGACACGCGGCGGTTCCTCCAGAACGCCATCCGCTGGACGACGGGCGGCAAGGCCCGGCCGCGCGTTGCCGTGCTGCGCAACGACGCGGTGGCGCGACAGCTGAAGACGCTCGGGTGCGACGCGGTGGCGACGCTGTCGGACCTGCGGTCGGTCGGGGACTACGATCTGCTGGCGCTCATCGGCTGCCGGCGCGACGAGGTCGCGGCGATTCTTGCCTACGTGAAGGGCGGCGGCGGGCTGCTTCAGGGCTCGCTTGGCTGGGGTTTCCTGTGCTTCAACAAGACCGCCTGCTTCGCCGAGGACTTCGTTGACAACCGCCTGTCGGCGGCAATCGGCGCGCTGATGGGCGACACCGGTGTCAACCGCATCGGCGGCCAGGGCTTTCCGGCGGCCGGCGAGAACGTGGCGCGGGGGGCGGGAGCCGACGAGGCGATCACCTTGGCGGAGCGCGGGGAGATTGCGGACGAGCGGTTGCGCGCGCAGGTCGCGAAGACGCTGGTTGCGCTGGCGAACGGGCTGCCGCGCGCCGTCCGCCCCGACCTTCACGCGCGGCTGGCGGCGCTCGTGCGCCGACCGGGTGCGGACCGGCTGCCGACGCCGCCGCAGCCGCTGGGCGCGGCGGAGCTGTCCGCACGGCTGGCGCTGCTCCTGCGCAAGAACGCCTATCTGGCCGAGCCGGGGCGGCTGTGGCCCGCCGATCCGTGCGCGGCGACCTATCCGGGGCTGGTGAAGCCGGGAACGCCATCCGTCACCCGCTCGGTGCCAATCGACCTTTCCGTCCCGCGCTGGCATTCGACGGGCGTCTTCGCGCCGGCGGGGCGGGCCCTGACGGTCACGTTGCCCGAGGCGGCGACGAAACTCGGCCTCAAGCTCCGCGTCGGCACGACGGCGGACGACTTGTCCGGCGCCGCCGAATGGAAGCGATTCCCGCTGGTCACGATGGAGCTGCCGCTGACCGGGCGCACGACGAAGTTCGCCTCGCCGTTCGGCGGGCTCGTCTATCTCGTGGTGCCGGACCGGGGGCTGACCGGCGTGCAGACGGTCACGCTGGCGGGCGGGGTGATGGCGCCGTGGTTCCGGCTCGGGCGCGACACGGCCGCGAAGTTCGCGGAGGAATGTCGCCGGACCGGGGCGCCGCAGGGGGAGATCGAGGGCCGCGACTTCATCATCACGGCGGAAACCGCGGGACTGCGGCGCGTGGAGGATCCGGCGTGGATCGCCGCGTTCTGGGACCGGGTCATGGCGGCCAACCTGGAGCTCGCGCAGTGGAAGACGCGCCGTTCGCCCGAGCGCATCTGCGCGGACGTGCAGCTGACCGCCGGCTGGCTGCATGACGGCTATCCGATCATGAGCCATGTCAACGAGCAGCATTTCGACTGGGCCATCGACCGGAAGCTGCTGGAGGCCGGCCACGGCTGGGGCGTATATCACGAGCTCGGCCACAACCACCAGAACCGCGCGTGGACGCCGGAGGGGACGAGCGAAGTGACGGTCAACCTCTTTACGCTGCATGCGCTGGAGACGGTGGCCGGGGCGAACGTGCGCGACGAGCGCTATCCGTGCGGCGCACAGCGCGCGCAGCGCCGCGTCCGCGAATGGGTGGAGCGCGGCAAGCGCTTCGAGCAATGGAAGCAGGACTATTTTCTTGCGCTGGAGCCGTATCTGCGCATCCGGGAGGCATACGGGTGGGACGCCTACCGGCGGACGTTCGCCCGTTATCTGGAGCCGGGCTTCCGGCAGCCGGGGAGCGATGCGGAGAAGTGGAACGTCTTCGCGCGCGAGCTCTCGAAGAGCGTGAACGCCGACATGGGGGCGGCGCTGGCGGCCTGGTCGATTCCGCTCGACGAGGCGACGCGGGCGGCCTGCGCGGCGTATCCGGCCGCCGCGCCGTCGATTGTCGACGGCCTCGGGGAGAATCCGTAACCAAAGGAGAACCAGGAGATGAGCAAGTCCAGGATCGTCGCGCTGATGCCGTGCGTTGCCCTGTCCGCCGGCCTGCTGCGGGCGGGCGAATTCGCCCAATACGACGGCTTCCTGCCCAAAGGCGAAGCGGCCGTGGTCTGGCAGGGAGCCGACATCGGGGAAATCAAGGCGCTGCGCGCGACGATGAACGGCGCCTGGATCGGCGCCGACTGCAAGGCTCACGCCGTCATCTACGACCGGACGCCGACTTCGTTCACGGCGCAGTTCCAGACCATCCACGGCAACTATCTGAAGTATACGCGCTACTTCTTCCGCCAGGAGGGCGCAGACATCGTCGCCTACGGCGATGCGAGCGGCTACACGTCCGCAACCGGCGACTACGGCCTGGTCAAGACCAGCTTCGGGCTGCAGGTGTCGTCGGCCAAGGACAACGGCGCCTACGGCGCCTATGGCGTCGAGGTCGCGCAGACGACGGTCGGGACGGCCGAGGCGTATGCGGCGCTGCCGGCGGAACTGGCGCTCGACCGCGAGCTGGTGGAATTCGCGGTGCCCGACGGCGGCGTGACGGTGACGAACGCGATTGCGGGCGAAGGCGAGGTTTGGGTGTCGGGAGCGGGCGTCGTCGCCGGCTCGCTGGAGGGCTTCCTGACGACGGAATGGCGGACCGTCCTGACCAACGCCAATGTGCACGACGTCGAAGTGACCGGCGGCACGATGTGCGGCAACTGGGTGCCCGGCGCGCCTTACGAAGTCTCGGTGCAGCACATCGTGCGCACGTCGGCGAGCGTCGGCATGCAGCTTCAGGTCCGGGCTTCCGACGGCTGGCTCAAGGTCGTCGGCATCACCCTCGCGCAGCAGGGCGAGGCGGTCGCCGTCAAGGCCGACTGGGCGCGGTACGACTCGGGCGAGGTCGGCGCCGACCTGTCGGCCAGCTACCGGGGCACCGCCGCCATCGCCGTCAGCGAGACCGGCAACGGCTACGGCATCCGGGACTTCGCCTTTGCGTACCGTCCGCACCTGGCGCTGTCGGGCGGCAAGTCGTGGGCCTGGGGAAAGTCGCCGATGGTGATCGACAATGCGTCGGTGGAGCTCCGGAACAGTCCGCTGCCGGCGAACGCGACGGCGGTCCTCCGCAACGGCGGCGTCCTCACGCTGGCTGTGGCGGGCGGAAGCTATCAGGGCGGCGACAGCCGCACCTACGACATCGGGCCGGGGAGCGTCCTGCGGCTCAACCAGTGGATGGCGCTTGCCAGCGGCGCGAAGGTCGTCGTCGACGGCGGTACGCTGGATGAGATCAACCTGTCCTCCGACTATCTGAACGACTGCGTCGTCACCAATGGCGGCAAGCTGGTCGGCCGGGCGCTGCGCGTCGGCTATGCGGCGGACGCGAACCTGCGCTTCGAGGGGCCGCTGCCGATTTCGCTCCCGACCGGCTTCATCGCCTACAACAAGTCCGACACCATGATCAGGTTCGACGTCCGCGTCGCCACGGAAATCACCGGCGACCTGAGCAGCGACGCGAGCTATACCGGCGCCACGCTCGTCAAGCAGGGCGCGGAGACGCTGACCTGGTGGCGGAATCTCAACGTCGGGCCGGTGCGCGTGGAGGCCGGTACGCTCAGGCTGGCGGCGGACGACTCGCTGGTCGCCGACCGGGGGCAGGACGTGACGCTTGCGGGCGGCACGCTGGCGACGGCGGCCGAGGTGTCGGCGGGCACGTTGACGCTGGCCGGCGATGCGACCATCGACGTGACGGCGGGCACGCTCGCCTTCGCCGCCTCTGCGGCGAACGGCTGGAGCGAAGGGGCGCGGCTGACGGTCACGGGCAGCGACTTCTTCCGCCGCAGCCGCAGGCTCCGCTTCGGCACCGACGCCGGCGGTCTTGCCGGGGCGCAGCTGGCGGCCATCCGCTTCGCCGGTCTGGGCGGGGACTTCGCCGCGCGCTTGGATGGCGAGGGCTATCTCTACGCCAGTCGCGGACTGGTCATCACCATCCGCTGACGGTCGCCGGGCGCGCGGGGGCGCCGAGCGGGAGGACAGGGCGGGAGGACAGGGCGGGAGGGAGGACAGGAGGGACGAGAGAGGCGAGAGGGACGAGAGGCGACAGGAGGGACAGGAGCGACAAGAGGCGCTGAGGCCCACGCGCCGCAGGAATCGGGCCGGGTTTTATCGGCGCGAGGTGATTTTTCGCGATGACGCGCTTTGGGGCTGGGGAGCCGGGCGGGGGAGCCGGGAGGGAGGACAGGAGGGACAAGAGAGGCGAGAGGGACAAGAGGCGACAGGAGGGACAGGAGCGACAAGAGGCGCTGAGGCCCACGCGCCGCAGGAATCGGGCCGGGTTTTATCGGCGCGAGGTGATTTTCGCGATGACGCGCTTCGGGGCTGGGGAGCCGGGGGCGAGGACAAGAGGGACAGGAGGGGCGAGAGGGACGAGAGACGACAGGAGGGACAAGAGCGACAAGAGACGCTGCGGCCCACGCGCCGCAGGAATCGGGTTGGGTTTTATCGGCGCGAGGTGATTTTCGCGATGACGCGCTTTGGGGCGAGGGCGCCGGGGCGGGGGGAGCCGGAAGGGAGGACAGGAGAGACAAGAGGGGCGAGAGGGACGAGAGGCGACGGGAGGGACAGGAGCGACAGGAGGCGGGATGAGAGGCGGGAGGACAGGAGGGACAAGAGGGGCGAGAGGGACAAGAGGCGACAGGAGGGACAGGAGAGACAAGAGGCGGCGCGGGGGAGGTCGCTCGCTCTGGTCGCTCTGGTCGCTCCTGTCGTTTGCCTCTGGTCGCTCTCGCCCCTCGCGTCTCTCGTGTCGCCCCCGCCTCGTGTCGCCCCCGCCCCCGCCCCCCCGCCGCTCGCCCCGCTTGACGAACGGCCCGTGGTTTTGGTATCCTATGCCCTCATCCCATCTGGATCGGGCTCTTCTCGGGCTGCCCGAACGGCGAGGGAAGAAAGGAAAGCAAAAATGCCTAAGATGAAGACCAGGAAATGCGCGGTCAAGCGCATGAAGCTCACGAAGACCGGCAAGGTCCTGCGTTCGCAGGGCGGCCACGCCCACCTGAACAACGGCAAGACGCGCAGCCGCAAAAACAATCTTTGCGGCCGTACGACCATCGGATCCGTCAAAGTCACCAAGACCTACGCGCGTGCGCTGCAGGGTCGCTGAGGAAAGGAGTAAGACAAGATGCGCGTTACTAACGCTCCCGCTTCCCGTGAACGCCGCCGTCGCCGCCTGGCGCTGGCGAAGGGTTTCTACGGCGCCCGTTCCAAACTGTTCCGCACGGCGACCGAGGCCGTCGACCGCGCGATGCGCCTGGCGACCGAGCACCGCAAGCTCAAGAAGCGCGATTTCCGCCAGCTCTGGATTGCCCGCATCAACGCGGCGACCCGTGCCGAGGGAATCAGCTATTCCAAGTTCATGGCCGGGCTCATCAAGGCCGGCGTGACGCTGAACCGCAAGTCGCTGAGCGAGATCGCCATTCGCGATCCGGAGGGCTTCAAGACCATCGTCGAGATCGCCCGGCAGGCGTAATTCCCGCCCGGCGGCGTCTGACGCCAGCGCGGCGGCCTCGGCAGAATTTGCCGCGGCCGCCCGTTTTTTGCTATAATCGCCGCCGAACAACAGGGAGTAGGCGAAAATGCTTGACACAGACAGACAGGTTGACGGGATGGAAGTGCCGGTGTGCGGTGAGGCCGACGAGGCCGAAATCCGGGATACGGACATTGTCTTCGACTGTCCGCATTGCGGCAAGAACCTGGTGATCGACTACCGCGGGGCCGGACTGCAGATCAACTGCTCCGAATGCGGCGAGCCGACGCTGGTGCCGATTCCGGACGGGATGGAGCTGCACGATCTCGACCTCGATCCGGGCGAGATCCTGAAGCAGCTCTTCGCCACGCGGCGCAACTATCAGAAGGCGGAGCTGACGATTAATGCGCTGAAGGCGCGGCTGACCCGACTGCAGGAGGCGCTGGGCGTCATGCAGGAGGTCGTCGCCGAGGGCCTGTCCGAATCGTGAACGCCCACCGGCTCATCGTCAACTCGCTGACTTTCGCGCGGGTGCCGTTCATCTTCGCGTGGCTGGCGCTGGCGCTGGCGCAGGAATACGTCGGCGGCATCGGCCTGGCGGTCTGCGCCTGCGCGATGATGCTGCTGTCGGGGCTGACGGACGCGTGGGACGGCCTGCTGGCCCGTCGGTGGGGGGTCGTCTCCTCGCTCGGGAAGATGGCCGATCCGCTGATGGACAAGATCTTCTACATCGTCGCCTTTCCCGCGCTGGTCTGGCAGATTGCCCATCAGGGCGAATCCGAGGCGCACGCGCTCGTCATGCTGTTCTTCACGGTGCTGTATGTCCTGCGCGACACCTGGGTCACGTTCATGCGGTCGGTCGGGGCGATGTACGGGGCGGACGTGGCGGCCATGTGGCTGGGCAAGGTGCGCACGGCGCTCTCGTTCCCGGGCGCGGGCTGGATCTACGCGTACTGCTGCTTCCACCGCTGGTTTCCCGCCGCCTGGCAGGGGCCGTGGCTGGTCAGCTGCTACGTGGTCGAAGGGGGGCTGATCGCCCTGACGCTGTGGAGCCTGGCCTCCTACACTGCGGCCTATCTGCCCTACCTGCGGCTGGCACTTGAACGAAAATGAATTTTGTGCGATAATACGACTACCACCAACGAACAAACGAACTAAGGAAAGTCTCCAAACTCATGAAAAAGCAGTCTAAAGGTTTCACGCTGGTCGAGCTTCTCGTCGTCATCGGCATTCTCGGCATCCTGATGGGTGCGCTCTTCCCGGCAATCTCCTCCGCCATGCTTTCCGCCAACACGGCCGCGATGGCCATGCGCGGTCGCAACCTGTTTGTGGCGATCACCCAGTGCAACACCGACCGCGAGGCGGCGGGGCTGGCCGACGTGTGGCCGCAGCAGAGCACCGAGGGCCTTGACGCCGACGACGCGAAGCTGGTCGGCGCCTCGTCCTCGACCGAGTTCTTCCGCTATCTCTTCGACTTCGACAACAAGGGCAACGCCGCGAACTGGAAGCCGTACGTCGACGTTGACATCGGCGTGCTTTCCGGCAGCGGCGTCGCCGGCGCGTCGGGCACGAGCCTCACCTCCGACAACGTCGCGTGGCTCGTCCTCAAGAACTACGCGAGCGAGATGGCCGACGTCGTGCCGGTCCTGATGTCCCGCAATGCGGCGCGCGCGACGATGAACTCGGCGCTCGGCAGCAAGGTCGAGGGCAACGAGTCGACCGAGATCAAGTGCGGCGCCGGCGCCGGCGAGAAGGACACGCCGTTCGGCAACAAGGCGTGGGTGCTGATCCGCAAGGGCGGCGCTTCGCAGGTGATCAAGGCGAAGTACTCGAAGTACAGCGTGATCTTCAACCACCAGGGCTTCGACAACTCGAACCTTGAGAACAAGCCGGAGTTCATGTCGCTCTGAGTGACGGTCGCCGTCGCGATCGATCTGGCGCTCGACCGGCTCTTCACCTACGCGGTGCCGGAAGCGCTTGAGGAGAAGCTGGCCGTGGGCCAGCTTCTTTCCGTTCCGTTCGGGCATCGCGAGGCGCGCGGCTTCGCGCTGGCGGTGGACGGCGGGGCGGCGGGGGCCGACGACGGGGCGGGGCATCGGCTCAAGCCCGTCACCGCCATCGTCGACGAGACGCCGTTCTTCTCGCCGGCGCTGCTCGAACTGGCGAAGAAGGTCGCCGCGTACACGGCTTCGCCGGTGGAGACGGTGCTGAGGGCGGCGCTGCCGGCGGCGGTGCTGAAGCGGAACGCGCGGCCGAAAGCACAGCTCTTCGTGGAGGCGGTGACGGAAGCACGGGCGGGCGGAGCGGGCCTCGCGCTCACGGCGCGGCAGGAATGGCTCTACGATAATGTCTTGCGGCTCGGCGGCGGCTGGCTGACGCCGCTGTGCCGCGAGCTGCGGACGACGCCGGCGTCGCTCCGCCAGCTCGCCCGGCTCGGGCTGGTCACGATTCTGCCGCGGGAGCGGAGACGCGATCCGATCGGGGCGCGGCGCCTGCTGCCGTCCCGGCCGCTGCCGCTCAATCCGGAGCAGCAGGCGGCGCTTGACGCCCTGACTTCGACCCTGCGGCCGTCGTTGCTCTTCGGCGTGACCGGCTCCGGCAAGACGGAAGTCTATCTGCAGGCGATTGCCAAGGAGCTCGACGCCGGACGCGGGGCGATCGTCATGGTGCCGGAGATCGCCCTGACGCCGCAGACGGTCAGCCGCTTCGCCTCGCGCTTCGGCGACCGGGTGGCGGTGCTGCATTCGGCGCTGTCGGACGGCGAGCGGTACGACGAGTGGCACCGGATCCGGTCCGGCGCGGCGCGGGTGGTGGTAGGTCCCCGTTCGGCGGTCTGGGCGCCGGTGCGCCGGCTCGGGCTCATCGTCGTCGACGAAGAGCACGAGACGAGCTACAAGCAGGACGAGACGCCGCGGTACAACGCCCGGGACGTCGCCGTGCTGCGCGGGGCCGTCGAGGGCGCGCGGGTCGTCCTCGGCTCGGCGACGCCGTCGCTGGAAAGCTGGATGAACGTGAAGCGCGGCAAGTACGCGCTGGCGACGATGCGGCGGCGCGCCGGGGCGGGGCGGCTGCCCGCCGTGCGGACGGTCGAGATGTCCGGCGGCGAGATCTTCTCCCGCGAGCTGCTGGAGGCGATCGGGCTGCGCCTCGACCGGCACGAGCAGACGATCCTCTTCCTGAACCGCCGCGGCTATTCGCGCGCGGTGACCTGCAGCCGCTGCGGCCACACGGTCGCGTGTCCGGCCTGCGGCATTCCCTACGCCTACCACCGGGCGGACGCCTGCCTGCGCTGTCACGTCTGCGGCGGCTGGACGCCGCTGCCCGCCGCCTGCCCGGCGTGCAACTGTCCGGGCTTCGACTTCGCCGGCATCGGCACGCAGCGGGCGGAGGCGGCGCTGGCGAAGTGCTTCCGGCACGCCCGGATCCTGCGGATGGATGCGGACTCCACTTCGCGCAAGCAGTCGCACGACGACATCCTCTCGGCCTTCCGCCGCGGCGAGGCCGACGTCCTGCTCGGCACGCAGATGATCGCCAAGGGGCTGGACTTTCCGAACGTCACCCTGGTCGGCGTCCTGAACGCCGACAGTTCGCTGAACCTGCCGGACTTCCGGGCGGGCGAGCGCACGTACCAGCTGCTGGCGCAGGTGGCCGGGCGGGCGGGACGCGCCGAGCTGCCGGGCGAGGTGATCCTCCAGAGCCATGACGTGTCCGCCCCGGTCCTGCAGGCCGTCGTGCGCGGCGACTACGAGGGCTTTTCGGCGGCGGAGCTGAAGGCGCGCGCGGAGTGCTTCCTGCCGCCCTACTGCCATTTCGCCGTCGCGCTCTTCAGTTCGGCCGACCTGCGGCTGGTCGGCGCCTGGGCGACGATGTACGCGAAGTCGCTGGCGGCCTATGCGGCCAGGTCCGGGGGGCTGCGGGTCTCGGAAGCCATGCCCTGCGCCCTGGAGAAGGCCGACGGCAGATACCGCTGGCAGGTAGTGTTGCGGGCCGAGCGGGCGGCGGAAATCGTCCGGGCCTGGCGGTGGATCGTCGCCGCGCGTCCGCCCCCCGGAACGCTGCGGGTCGGCGTGGACATCGACGCGTTCAGTGTGATATAATCGCCTGACAGTGAAGGGAATCTGCAGGCTTATGTCTTCGATCGGCTGGTCGGGGATGGTGCTCGCGGGGTCGGTCGTCGCGTTCCCGCGCGTCATCCTGCGGTCCCGGTCGCGTGCCGACCTCTTTGCCCAGCTCTACGCCACGGGGATCCGGACGCTGCCCGTGGTGACGGTCGTCGCGCTGTTCACCGGCATGATTCTCGCGCTTCAGGTCGGCATCGAGCTTGCGCGCTTCAACCAGGAGTCCTTTCTCGGCGCGGCGGTGATGCTGACGCTCATCCGCGAGATGGCGCCGTTCAGTTGCGGCATCTGCCTGGCGGCGACGGTCGGCAGCGCGATTGCGGCGGAACTCGGAACGATGAAGGTGAACGACGAGATCGACGCGCTCGTCATCATGCGCATCCCGCCACTGCGCTTCCTGGCGGCGCCGCGCATCCTGGCGCTCGTGATGATGGCGCCGCTCGTGTCGTTCTACTGCTGCATTCTCGGGGCGATCGGCGGCGGCCTGGTGGCGCAGACGCAGCTGAACGTCGATTTCTCCCAGTTCATGACCAGCGCGCTGACGATGGCGGACGCCAGGGACCTGTTCGTCGGCCTGTTCAAGGCGCTGACGTTCGGGCTTTTGATCGGCGTCATCGCCGTCTCCGAGGGCCTCGGCACCCGGCACGGGGCCATCGGCGTCGGCAAGTCGACGCAGCGGGCGGTGATCGTCTCCTTCCTCGCGATTCTCGTTTCCGGCTACATGATCACCAGGACCTTCTACCGATGAGCGCAATCCGCTTCGAGAACGTGACCAAGGCCTTTGACGGGGTGAAGGTGCTGGACGGGCTATCCTTCGTCGTCGAGCCGGGCGAGCTCGTCGCGGTCGTCGGCCCGTCGGGGACGGGGAAGTCCGTGACGCTGAAGCACGTCGTCGGCCTGCTGCAGCCGGACGCGGGGACGGTCGAGACGGCGTCGGACCGGATCGGCTATCTCTTCCAGTCCGGCGCCCTGCTGGCCTGGATGAGCGTCTGGGACAACGTGGCGCTGCCCCTGCGGGAGACGACGCGCCTTTCGGCGGCGGAGATCGCGCGCAAGGTCGATGCGGCGCTGGCCGCCGTCGGGCTGACGGCGGCGGCGGACCGGTTTCCGGCCGAGATCTCCGGCGGCATGCAGAAGCGCGCCGGCCTCGCGCGGTCGATCGTCCTCGAAGCGGACGTCATTCTCTACGACGAGCCGACGTCGGGGCTTGATCCGGTGACGGCGAAGGCCATCGACCGTCTGATCGTCGCCCTGAACCGGGAACGCGGCATCACTTCCGTCGTCGTCACGCACGACGTGGCGTCCGCCCTCGGGATGGCGGACCGGATCCTGCTGCTGGCGGACGGGAAGGCGGCGTTCTGCGGGACGCCGGCGGAGTTCCGCGTCTCGGCGGAGCCGCAGGTCCGGGAGTTTGTCGAAGCCCTGAGGGGGAGGGAAGCATGAAAGGGAAAAACGATGCGTTCGCGCAGGCGGTAGTCGGCGTCTTCATGGTGACGGTCCTGCTGCTGCTGGGGTACTTCACCATCGTGATCTCCGGCGCGGACCTGCTGTCCGGCCGGGAGCGGATGCGCCTGTCGGCCGCCTTCGACCAGGTCGGCGGGCTGAAGGAGCGCGACAACGTCATGTACCGCGGCACGAAGGTCGGCACGGTCGAACGCGTGATCGTCACGCCGTCCAACCTGGTGGTCGTCGCCGGCGTCAGCCGTGGCGTCGTCCTGCGGCAGGGCTACCGCCTGACCGTCTGCAACCAGTCCATGCTCGGCGGCAACTACCTGCTGATGGAAGAGGGCGTCGGCGAGCAGATCGACGCGGCGGCGACGCTGCTGCGCGGCGAAGCCCCGACCGACTGGCTGGCGGACGCCTCGCAGACCGTGCGCAACCTGCGCACCCTGACCGAACGGCTCGACCTGGAGGGCATCGTCACGAACCTGGAGGCGGCGAGCGTGGCGGCGAAGACGATCGCCCAGCGGGTGGAACGCGGCGAGGGGCTGGTCGGCAAGCTGACGGCCGGCAACGACGACCTGTATGCCGAGCTGTGCGAGACCGTGCGCAACGCGAAGGAGATCTCCGCCCGCTTCAACCAGCGGAGCCTGTACGGCGAGCTGGAGGCGACAATCGCCGACTTCCGGACGATGTGCTCCAACATCACCGCCGCCAGCGCGAACATCGAGCGGGCGAGCCGGGGGCTGGACCTGCAGACCCCGCTGGCCAAGCTCGACGCCTTCCTGACGGATTCGGGGGAGCTCGCGAAGAACCTGAACGAGGTGTCGGCGCGGCTCCGCGCGGGCGAAGGCACGCTGGGCCGGCTGGTGGCCGACGACCGGCTGTACCGGGAACTCGAGGGCCTGATCCGCGACTGCCGGCAGGTGCTCGACAACTATCGCGACACGACGCCGATCTCGACGTTCAGTTCGTTGGCGACGGGAGCGCTCTGACGGATGCCGCTGCTCCTGCTGTCGCTGTTCCTGACCGATCCCGCGCCCATGGACATGCCGCGGGCGGAGGCCTTTCTCGTCCGCGAGGACGGCGCCCTGCGCCTTGAGGACCGCTACGACCGGCTGGACCTGTGGATCACGCAGGCGGTGCTTGGCCGCTGGGCGGACGAGGAGGGTCGCGGGTTCATGCTGGCGCGGCTCGACGTCCGGCCGCCGCTGGTCGGCCAGGAGGAGACGCTGACGCGCGTCGCCTATGCCGGCGAGCGGCAGCCGATGCCGAGGGTGCGCACGAACCACGGCTTTCCGGCGGCTTTCCGCGAGGCCGTCTCGGTGCTGTCGCCGTGTCCCGTCGCCGACCGGCCGCGTTCGTCCCGCCAGCTTCCGCACGGCTTCAAGGAGGTCTGCTACTGGCAGGCTCCGGAGAACGGCCAGGACGTCATCTGCACCTTCCGGCCCGAATGGACCAACCTCTGGTACCTGGCCGCCTGGCGGCTGGCCGACGGCGATGACGCGGCCGCGCAGACGCGGGCTTTCGAGGACCGGTTCCTCCGCCACGAGTTCCGGCCGCTGGTCGCGTCGGTCGCCGCCCGGTCCGCGGCGGCCGTCCCGAAGGCGCCGACCGAACGCGACCTGCTGCGGGCCGATGCGCGGCACTCCGTCGCCGCCTATCCGGGCTGGCGCTTCACCGGCGCGGAGGAGTTCGCCGTGCTGGACGACCTGCCGTTGCGGGAGTTCGTCGAGACCCTGACCAACGACTTTCCGAAAATGCGCGCGAAATACGCGGCGGCGCTGCCGACGCCGCTCGGCGGGTCGGACGGGCTGTGCGTGCTGCGCATCTACGCCGACCGCGGCGAGTATCTCGACGCGCTGGCGGCCGAGGGGCTGACCAACCTGGCCTGGACCGCCGCCTACTGGTGTCCGGCGCGGCGCGAGCTCGTCGCCTGCCTCTCCGAGGGCGGCGAACCGGAACTGCGGCGGACGATCCGGCACGAGGGCTTCCACCAGTACCTGTCCTACGCGACGTCGATGATTCCCGTCTCGCCCTGGCTCAACGAGGGCTATGCGCAGTATTTCGAAGACGAGACCAGCGAGGACTGGGGGCTGGGCGCACGGCTCTCGGACGAAGACCTCGAACGGCTGGCGGAGGGAATCCCGGCGGTGCTGGACATGGACTACGGCGCCTTCTACGCCGGCACCGACGGCGAGCGGCGGGCGAAGTACCGCCTGGCCTGGTCGATTGCCGTCTTCATCGAGCAGGGGGCGGACTTGGTGCGGCTCAAGCCGTTCGACGGGCTCAAGCGCCGCTATCTGCGGACGCTGGTCGAGACGCGCGACATGCGCCGCGCCACGGCGGCGGCCTTCGGCAACGAGGACCGGCTCCGGCTGTTCGTCGCCGAATGGACGAAGTTCTGGCAGCGCCGGTGAGCGAGTGCGCCCCAGTTCCTCCGGCCGGGCGCTACGTCGGCCGGCTGGCGCCCAGCCCGACGGGCGCCCTGCACCTCGGCAACGTGCGGACGTTCATGGTCGCCTGGCTGCGCGCCCGCAGCCAGGGCGGCAAGGTCATCCTGCGCATGGAGGACCTCGACCATCCGCGGGACAAGCCGGGGGCGGCCGCGCAGGCGGTCGAGGACCTGAAGTGGCTGGGCTTCGACTGGGACGAGGAGTACGTCCAGTCCGAACGCAAGCAGCGCTATCGCGCGGCTCTCGCCGCGCTGCTCGCCCCGCCGGATTCCCCGCCGCTCGTCTACCCCTGCGTCTGTTCCCGCCGGGACGTCGAGGCGGCGCAGTCCGCCCCCCATGCCGGCGACCAGCTCTACTATCCGGGGACCTGCCGCGGCCGCTTCGCCACCTGGCGGGAGGCGTGCGCCTGCAAGGCGGCCCGCGCCGCCCAGGCTGCGTCGGCCGCTCCCTGCTGGCGCTTCCGGGTGCCGGAGGGGACCGTCGTCGCCTTCGACGACGCCTTCGCCGGGCATTGCGAGCAGGACGTGTCGCGCACGCTGGGGGACTTCCCGGTCGCCCGCGACGAGTACGGCGCCGGCTACACGCTGGCCTGTGCGGTGGACGACCTGCTGATGGGCGTGACGGAAGTCGTCCGCGGCGACGACCTCCTCGCCGCGACCCCCGCGCAGATCCTGCTGGCCCGCGCCCTCGCCCCGGTCCTCGCTCCGCCGGCCCCGCGCCTCCCCGGCTACCTCCACGTTCCGCTGGTCGTCGGTCCGGACGGCAGGCGGCTGGCGAAGCGGCACGGCGACACGCGCATCGCCGGCCTGCGCGGGCGGGGAATGACGGCGGGGGAGATCCTCGGGCTGCTGGCCGCGTCGTGCGGCTGGGCGGCGCGCGGCGAGTGCGTGACCCTGTCCGGACTGCTGCCGCGCTTCGATTTGTCCACTATTCCGCACCAGCCATTTATGATATAATCTCCCGCACGTTGAATCGTCCACCCAAGGAGAAGAAGATGGCAGATACCGAAGCGTTGGTCGCCCAGCTGGGGGCTTGTGCCGAGCAGCAGGATTTTGAAGGCGCGTTCCGGCTCGTGCGGGATAATCAGCGAGACCTTGCGAAGAGCCTGCGGCCGGCGGTTGTGCGCGACACCTTGAAGAAGACGACGAAGGATCGGCTTCTTCTTTCTTTTTTGGACAGTGTTGATTTCGCCGGTCTGCCGCTGGACGAGGCGCTGGTCGCCCTCGAGAAGCTGGTCAGCTTCAAGCCGGGTTCGCTGGTGCTCAGCGACGCGTGGGGGCTGGGCACGGTTCGGAAGGTCGATTACTTCTACCGCCGCATCACCGTGGACTTCAAGACGCGGAAGGGCCATCAGTTCACCTATGCCGCTGCGGTCGACGTGCTTGCGTCCGCGCCGGACGATCACGTCCTCGTGCTCCGCCAGGCCGACGCGGCGGCGTTCGAGGCGCTGCTGAAGGACAAGCCGGGCGAGTTCATCAAGCTGGTGCTCCGGAGCTACGGCGACCTGCCGGTGACGCGCCTCGAAGACGTCTGCGTGCGCAACGGCTTCGTCAAGGCGGTCAACTGGAAGGCTTACTGGGACCGGGCGCGGGCCGAGCTCCGGCAGGACAAGCTGGTGGAGATTCCCGCCCGGCGCGCCGATCCGATCCGCCTGAAGGCGTCCGCCGAGGAATACGGCGACAGCTGGCTTACGGCGTTCGCGCACGAGACGGATCCGAAGCTGATCCTGGCGGCGGTGCGCGAATATGTCGCGCAGGACCGGCTGCAGGCCGCCGACGAGGCGACCAAGGCGAAGATCGGCGAGCGGCTTGTCTTCGCGGTGACGGCGGCGCGCAAGGTTGACGACGCCCTCTACGCCCGCCTAGCCTGCCTGGTGCGCGACCTCGGCCTGACGAATCCGCCGGCGTCGGAGATGCGCGACTACCTGTGGGAGCGCAAGCGCTTCATCAAGGCCGCGGCGACGCTGCCGGCCCGCGAGGTCGGCGCGATGATCGGCTTCCTCGCGGCGGGAGACGAGGCGGCGCAGGAGAAGCTCTACAAGGCGATTCCCGAGCTGTGCTTCGCCGCCGTCGCGGAGATCGTCGGCCAGTTCGGCGGCCAGCCGGCGTGCCGTGCGGCCGTCGGCGCGTTCATGAAGGAGACGCAGGCGCCGGCGACGCTGACCACCCTGATCGTGGGCCGGATCGAGCAGTTCGGCGAGTTCGCCTATGGCGACGTCGAGATCGACGGCAAGCCGATCCGCGTGCTCAAGTCCTACCGCCTGTGGGCCGAGCTGCCGCCCGCAGTGACGCTGCTGACGCAGGCGATTGCGCTCGGCGAGGGCCGCCGGAGCGGCGAGACGCTGAAGATGCAGAACCTCGTGCGTCGGCTCTTCGGCGACAAGGCCTGGCTGGAGAAGATGTTCGGCCTGCTCAAGCCCGAGGAACAGGTGCTGTTCTTCGAGCGCTTCCAGGCGTCGATCGCGTGGGACCCGTCGTCGCACCACACCACGGTCGTCCGGATGACGAAGATCGTGCCGGCGCTGGAGCCGCACCTGATCCGGGTCGAGAAGAAGCGGGAGTACGCCCGCATCACCTCGTTCCGCAGCTTCGGCCTGCGCAAGCAGGAGTATCTCAAGCTCATCAACGAGGACATGCCGGCGAACGTCAAGCGCATCGAGTTCGCGAAGGGCTTCGGCGACCTCTCCGAGAACGCCGAGTACCAGTACGCGAAGGACGAGCAGCGCGCGCTCATGCAGAAGCAGACGGTCATGCAGGCGGAGCTGGAGGCGGTCAGCCCCGGCGACTTCGCCGATGCGACGACCGACGAGGTCATGCCCGGCGTGACGGTCGTAGTGGCGGCGCAGGACGGCGAGAAGACCTGGACGATTCTCGGCGAGTGGGACAACGACCTGGAGCGGGGCATCATCTCCTCGAAGACGCGGGTCGCGCAGAACCTGATGGGCAAGAAGGTCGGCGACGACTTCGAGCTCCCGGATGCGGACGGCAACCTGACCTTTGCGACGGTCAGGGAGATCCGGCCGCTGTCCGACGACATCCGCGACTGGATGAAGCTTCCCGACGGCGTGCAGATTTGATAGAATACGTCCCGTTCCGGCAAGGCAAAGAGAGGAGGTAGGCGATGGCGACGAAGAAAGTGCAGAAAAAGGCGGAGAAGCCCGCGAAGGCGGCGGCCGACGGGGCGGTCAAGCGCGTTCCGCCGCGCATCGTCAAGCGCGTGACGGCGGCGGCGGCGAAGCCGGCGGAGCCGGTGTGCGCGTCGATCGACACCGAGCAGGCGGTGGCGTTCGCGATGTCCATTGCGGAGGAGATGAAGAAGTCGGCGGCGCAGGCGGACCAGAGCCGTTCGGTGGACGAGATTCGCCTGAGCAGTCGTCCGACCTCCCGTTCCCAGGGCAAGCAGACGGTGAAGTTCCCCGCTTCGGACCTGAAGGAGTTCCGCAAGCTCCTGCTTGACGCGCGCGCCCAGGCGCTGTCCGGCGTCGACGCGATGAAGGCGACCGGCTTCAACGAGTCCGACGACCGCGAGGCCGACGGCGGCGACGGCACGAACCAGACGCTGCGGCTGCAGGCGCTCGGGCAGATGGGCAACATCCACCGGACGATCCAGCAGATCGACGAGGCCCTGCACCGCATTGACGACGGCACCTACGGCGTCTGCACGGTCTGCGGGCAGCTGATCCGCAAGCCGCGGCTGCTGAACCAGCCGTTTGTCCTGACGTGCATGGAATGTCAGAGCGAGATGGAACGCGGCGCGAAGTGAGGCGTTTGCTCGTCGTCCTGGCGGCCGTCCTCAACCTGGTCCTGGTCGATGCCGTCACCAAGGAGCTGGCGGCGGGTCGGCTCAGGGGTGCGCCGCCGGTGGTCGTGGTGCCGGGGCTGTTCAACCTCGCCTACGTCGAGAACCGCGGCTGCGCCTGGGGGATGTTCCAGGGCCAGGTCTGGCCGCTGGCCGTCTTCGGCCTGCTGGCGCTGGCGTTCCTGATCTGGCGGCGGAAGTCCGTCTTCGGCCCGGGTGCGCTGATGGCGTGGGCCGAGCCGCTGCTGTACGCCGGCATCGTCGGCAACGTCATCGACCGCCTCTTCCGCGGGTATGTCATCGACATGTTCGACTTCCACTGGGGGGCCAGCCACTTTCCGTGCTTCAACGTGGCGGATTCGCTCATCTGCATCGCCGTTGGCCTGTTCCTGCTCGCCTCGGGCAAAACGCATAAAACCGGTCAGCCCTGAATTATGCGCTTTGTCCGGCGGCGAAGTCGTGTTCGCGGGCGAGCAAAAGTAGACAGGCTGGGGCGAGCAAAGTTAGACAGAA
>JBJEWA010000035.1:0-18217 GCA_051884805.1 Kiritimatiellia bacterium
AATCTGAAAACATTTCCTGTTTTAGGGAAAAGTTTTCAGCTTCGCGCGGCAAAATCATGGTAATAGAATTTCTCCTTGGCAGACAAGCCCTTGATTAGGCCCATGCGCTAACGATAAAGAAAGCCGTCACCCATGAAGGTGGCGGCTTCTTGTTGTCTTGTCGTTTGGCTCGATTACGCGCGTTTGCGGCGGAGGGCCAAGCCCGCCATGCCGAGGAGGAGCAGAAGACCGGAGGTCGGCTCGGGGACGGCGGAGAAGTAGTTCGGTGCGGCGGAAGTGCCGGCGTCCGTGAAGGAGAAGGCCGTGCCGAACCAGGAGTCATCCGTCAGACCGCTGATCGTATAGGTGGTCTCGATATCGCCCAGCTTGTTGCCGTCGGCATCGACGTAGAACAGCTTGGACAAGTCGCCGTTGCTGTCCTGATACATCACGCCCAGCACATCGCCGTTGTTGAGGATATTGCTGGAGGGGTCTGCATCATCATACACGAACGAGAAGGACGTGCTGAGGCCGTATTTCACCGTAGCCATTCCAGTGGCTTTGAATTCAGCGGTGCTGCCGCCGGTTCCCGTGAGCACCGTCATGGCACCATTGTAGGTTCCGTTCGCCAACAGCACGAGGACGATGTTGCCGCCATTGAGCGCGGCCGTATACCCTTCGGCAGTCGTGACGGCGGAACCGTCGGCATTGCAGGACCGTGAATAGTTCGCGCTCTTCCAAGTGAACGATGCTGCCTGCACCGCCGCCGCGCAGACGACCGCTGCAAGCGCGATCAGTAGTTTCTTCATTATTGTTTCCCCTTTTATTCCCCCTCCACCCCAGAGGGCGCAGGAGGCGGTTGTGGTTTTAGGCACGGCACACCATGCGCCGCACGCAAAATAAGTTAGTAGGTCTTTTTGAAGGTAATCTTCTTGCCGCTACCCGCTTTCGCCTTGTACCAGAATGCCGTGCCGGCGGCGAGGACGGGATCGACATTTAGGTTTTCATCCCACCAGCCCCAGTTCTCCTCATCACCCTCGGCGTTGTAGTTGAAGAAGGTGGTGTAGCCGGAGGTCGCGGGATTCCAAACCTGGATTTTATCGGCATTGTCCGCTTCATCGCCGCTCGTGAGGTTGGTAAATTCCACCGTGGAAGCGTCGTTGAGGTCGATCGGCGTGGGATACGGATTGATGACCATGTTGAACTTGCCGCCGGTTATGTCCACCGTAACCTCCGCCGCGCTCTCAATTACGCCGGAATGCGTCATCGCCTTGCCGTCGCCCGCCTTGGCCTTGTACCAGAACGCCGTGCCGCAGGCAAGGATGGGATCGACATTGAGGTTTTCATCCCACCAGCCCCAGTTCTCTTCATCACCCTCGGCGTTGTAATTGAAGAAGGTGGTGTAGCCGGAGGTCGCGGGATTCCAAACCTGGATTTTATCGGCATTGTCCGCTTCATCGCCGCTCGTGAGGTTGGCGAAGGTCATATCATTGAGGTCGATGTCGGAACCGTCCACGTTGCTGAAGACGATACCGCCCATGTTGAACTTGCCGCCGGTCATCGCCTGGGTCGTGTACCCCACGATATCCGAGCTGATTTCGGCGTGGACTGCCCCGAAGTCCGCCGGGAGGGCGGATAAGCGGGCATATCCTGCGCAAACCGCGCCGTTTTCCGCTGGAATGCGGATGGGCGAGGGTGCTTCGTGCCCTCTTTTGCGGACAGGCTTTTTTCCTTCTGTGAAACGGTATCACTAGCGAAACGATGTCACTAGCGCTTGCAATTTCCCCCGTAAAAACGCTATGGGCGCCATTTTGACGCACAAATCAAACTTTGATATAATGCCACGTCAAATGGTCAGGGTTGTCAAAGGCGGGGTTTGTTCCGCCAGCGGGTTTCGTGCGGCGGGTGTCGCGGCGGAAATCAAGTACAAGGGACGCAAGGACGTTGCGCTCGTGGTGGCGGACGAGCCGTGTGCCGCCGCCGCCGTCTTCACCACGAACCGGGTGGCGGCGGCGCCGGTGCTTTACGACCGCGAGGTGATCCGGGGCGGGCGCGTCCAGGCGATTCTCGCCAACTCCGGCTGCGCCAACGCCTGTACGGGCGAGCAGGGGCTGAAGGACGCGAAGCTTTCGGCGCTGGTGGCGGCGGGCGAGCTGGGGGTCGATCCGCGGCACGTGCTGGTCGCGTCGACGGGCGTCATCGGGCGGCCGTTGCCGATGGACCGGTTGCTGGCCGGCCTGAAGAAGGCCGCGAAGGCGCTGGGCCGGACGCCGGCGCACGGGCTGGCGGCGGAGCAGGCGGTGATGACGACCGACACGAAGCCGAAGCAGGCCTGCGCGACGGTGACGATTGACGGCAGGAAGGTGACGGTCGGCGGCATGGCGAAGGGTTCCGGGATGATCGAGCCCAACATGGCGACGATGCTCGGCTTCATCACGACCGACGCGGCGATTTCCCCGGCGATGCTGAAGCGGGCGCTGCGGTTCGCCGTCAGCAAGAGCTTCAACCGGCTGGTCGTCGACGGCGACGAGTCGACGAACGACTCCGCCTTCCTGCTGGCTTCCGGCAAGGCCGGGAATCGCGAGATCACGCGGGGAGGCGCCGACTTCGACGCCTTTCGCGCCGCGCTGGAGGCGGTCTGCGTTTCGCTGGCGAAGCAGATGGCGACGGACGGCGAGGGCGCGACCAAGTTCGTGACGGTGACCGTCAGGGGGGCGAGGTCCGAGCGGGACGCGGCGCGCGCGGCGCGCGCGGTCGCGAAGAGTCCGCTTGCCAAGACGAGCTGGTTCGGGCGGGACCCGAACTGGGGACGCGTGCTTGCGGCCGTCGGCTACTCGGGGGCGGACGTCGTTGACATGCGGGCGGAGGTCTTCTACGACCGGGAGTGGGCGTTCCGTCGCGGGCAGGTCGCGGATGCCGCGCAGCTCAAGAAACTCGAACAGGTGCTGAAGAAGCCCGCCTTCGAGGTCGTCGTTGACCTGCATCTCGGCGGTGGCGAGAGTTCGGTCTACACCTGCGACTTGTCTTTGGATTACGTTCACATCAACGCAGACTACACAACATGAGAATGAGCATGCAGACGAGGGCAGCGGCGGTTCTCGCCGTCCTGCTGCCGGTGGCGACGGCCGTCGCCGAGCAAGTCGTGGACATTTCCGGCGTCGGCAACAGGAAGTTCACCGTGCAGGTGGACGTCGCCCATCCGGCGTATGCGCAGTGCCTGAAGCGGAACCTTGAGCTGTCGGGGCTGTTCGTGGTCGCCGGTTCGGGCGCGATCAAGGTGACGGGCGGGGCCGGCTCGGTCGTGGCCGAGGGCAGCGGCAAGCGGCTCACGTCGACGGCGGCGTTCACCGACGACAAGTCGGCCCGCATGGCGGCTCGCAAGCTGGCGGACGCGATGTGCCAGGCCTACGGCAACCAGAAGGGCTTCGCGTGCGACAAGATCCTGTTCCTGAACCGCGGCAAGCAGCCGGCGAAGGGCAGCGCGAAGCCGGGCGAGATCTGCACGTGCTATCCCGACGGGTTCGACATCCGCCAGCACACGAGCGACGCGAAGATGTCCGTCTTCCCGCGCTGGAAGGCGGACGGCGCGTCGATCTTCTACATCGGCGACAAGAACGGGGCACCGCAGATCTGGGAGATGAACACGCTGACGGGCGTCCGCAATCGCAAGTGGAGCTTCAAGGGCACTCCGGCGGGCATCGCCGTCTCGCCGGACGGCAGCAAGGTCGCGGCGATCCTGTCCTTCCAGGGCAATCCCGAGCTTTACGTGCTTGAGGGCGACAAGTACGTCCGCCTGACGAACACGCCGCTTGCGAGCGAGGGCCAGCCGACCTGGAGTCCGGACGGGCGCAAGATCGCCTATGTCTCGGACGAGGCGCGCAATCCCCAGATCTACGTGATCGACGTGGCGACGAAGCAGAAGCGCCGGCTCACCTCGCAGGGCCGGCAGAACGTCGATCCCGACTGGGGCAAGGACGGCCGCATCGTCTACATCACGAAGCGCGCCGGCTCCCAGGTCGCGGTGATGAACCCGGCGGAGGGCGACGCGACGGCGGAAGTCGTCACGGAGACCGCGGGCTGGGAGCATCCGAGCTGGTCGCGCGACATGCGGCACGTGGCGGCGAACAACCAGGGGTCGCTGTACGTGATCGACACGCTCAAGGGCGGCGACGCGCCGCGAAAGGTCTTTTCGGCCAAGGGCAACTGGATTTCGCCGAGCTGGATGAAGTGAGCGGCCGAAGGGCGGACAGATGAAGATAGACGTGGGATACGTGGCGGAGCTGGCGCGGCTGGAGCTGACCGACGAGGAGAAGGCGGTGTTCCAGCCGCAGCTGGAGAGCATCGTGAGGTATGTCGAGAAGATCTCGACCGTTGACGTCAGCGGCGTGGAGCCGATGATGCACGGGCGTTCCCTGGCGAACGCCTTCCGCGAGGACGTCGTGCGGCCGTCGCTGGCGGCGGAGGCGGCCCTGGCGAATGCGCCGCAGCGCGTCGGCGACGAGTTTCTGCTGCCGAAGATCGTCGAGGGGGCGGAGTCGTGACGCGCCGGGGGCGGTGCGCGGAGACGGAGGGCTGAAGGTCAAGGCTATGGAACTTTTCGAGCTGGGAATCAGGCAGGCGCAGGAGGGGCTGGCGAAGGGGGAGTTCTCCTCGGTCGAGCTGACGCAGGCGATCATCGACCGCTACCGGGCGAAGAACGGCGAGATCGGCGCGTACCTGACGTTCGACGAAGAGGGCGCGCTGAAGCTGGCGCGGGAGAACCCGAAGGCGGTGCCGATCGCGATCAAGGACCTCATCAACGTCGCCGGCCAGCCGTGCACGTGCGCGTCGAAGATCCTGAAGGGCTACGTCTCGCCGTATGACGCGACGGTGATCAGGAAGCTCAGGGAGAACGGATTCATTCCCGCCGGGCGCGCCAACATGGACGAGTTCGCGATGGGGTCCTCGACGGAGAACTCGGGGCTGGGCGTGACGCGCAATCCGTACGACCTCACGCGGGTGCCCGGCGGCAGTTCCGGCGGCAGCGCGGCGGCGGTCGGCGGCAATCTCTGCATTGCGGCGCTCGGCACCGACACCGGCGGGTCGATCCGCCAGCCGGCGAGCTTCTGCAACTGCGTGGGCGTGAAGCCGAGCTACGGGCGCGTCAGCCGCTTCGGCGTGACGGCGTTCGCCTCGTCGCTCGACCAGGTCGGGCCGATGACGAAGTCCGTCGAAGACGCGGCGATTCTCCTGCGGGCGCTGGCGGGCCACGACGAGATGGACGGCACGACGCCGGACGAGCCCGTGCCCGACTATGCCGGGGCGCTGGCGGGCGCGTCGATGCGGGGCGTGAAGCTGGGGCTGCCCAGGGAGTATCTGGAAGTCGCGGGGCTGGATCCGGAGGTGAAGCGCATCACCGACGAGGCGATCCGGAAGTGCGAGGCGGCGGGCGCGGAGCTGGTCGAGGTCTCCCTGCCCCACACCGAATACGCGATGGCGGTCTACTACATCATCGCGCCGGCCGAGGCGAGCGCCAACCTGGCGCGCTTCGACGGCGTCCGGTTCGGGCACCGCAGCGCGCAGGCGCAGGACGTCTACACGCTCTATACGAAGAGCCGCGCCGAGGGCTTCGGGCCCGAGGTGAAGCGCCGCATCATCATGGGCACGTACGTTCTGTCGAGCGGCTACTACGACGCCTACTACGGGCGCGCCCAGAGGGTGCGGACGCTCATCAAGCGCGACTTCGACGCGGCGTTCGAGCGGGTGGACGCGCTGATCACGCCCTGTGCGCCGACGCCGGCGTTCAAGTTCGGGGCGAATCCCGATCCGCTGACGATGTACCTGAACGACCTCTACACGATTCCGTCCGCCCTGGCCGGCGTCTGCGCCGCATCGGTGCCGGCGGGCTTCACCCGCGACACCGGGCTTCCCGTCGGCGTCCAGTTCATCTGCGGCGGATTCGAGGAAGAGAAACTCCTGAAAGTGAGCAAGGCCTATGAAGACTGCAATTCTTGAGACGACGATGGGGACGATCACGCTCGCCCTCGACGACGAAAAGGCGCCGGAGACGGTGGCGAACTTCGTGCGGTATGCGCAGGACGGACATTATGACGGGACGGTCTTCCACCGCGTCATCGAGGGGTTCATGATCCAGGGCGGCGGCTTCACGAAGGACATGAACCAGAAGCCGACGCGCGCGCCGATCCGCAACGAGGCGATGAATGGGCTGCGGAACCGGCGCGGGACGATTGCGATGGCCCGCACGAGCGTCGTCGATTCCGCGACGAGCCAGTTCTTCATCAACCACGTCGACAACGACTTCCTCGACTTCACGGCGCCGACGGCGCAGGGCTTCGGCTACGCCGTCTTCGGCAAGGTGACGGACGGCATGGACGTCGTCGACCGGATCGCCAAGGTGAAGACGGGCAACGCCGGCTACCACCAGAACGTGCCGGAGGAGGCGGTCGTCATCAAGAAGGTGTCCGTTCCCTGACGGAGCGCCGCCCGGTTCCCGTCCCGTTGCTTTTCGCACCCACATAGTATATAATCTCGTTTCAGCAACCAACTAAGGAAGGATGACATGAATAAACTGCTCGCATTCGCTTTGGTCGCGGCCGTCGCCATGCCGCTGTTTGCCCAGGAGCCGGAGCTGGCGGATCCGCAGCTTGCGAAGAGCGAGCGGGTCAAGCGCGAGAGCAACGTCTGGCCGGCGTTCTTCGCCGTCAGCGAGTTCCCGGCCAGCGCGGACGTCATCGGCCTGCGCCTGACGATTCCGTTCTCGACCAAGCAGGAGAACGTGACGGGCCTGGACCTCGGCCTCTGGGGCCGTTCGCTCTACTTCCAGGGCTTCCAGTTCAACGTCATCCGCAACGACGTCAAGGACGATATGTCCGGCTTCCAGGTCGGCTGCTACAATTCGATCGGCAGCGGCCAGCTGCTGGGGCTGCAGGCCGGTCTCTTCAACGAGGCGTGCACCCTGCGCGGCATTCAGGCCGGTCTGGTCAACATGTCGCGGGAGGTCAGCGGCTTCCAGATCGGCATCATCAACCGGGCGGAGACGATGGTCGGCTATCAGGTCGGGCTCATCAACGTGATTTGCGACGCCGAGCTGCAGTTCTGCCCGGTGCTCAACATCGGCTTCTGAGGCGAGCATGAGGATTCGTCCCTTTGCGGCCGTCAGGCCGAACGTGGAGGACGCGGCCCTGGTCGCGTCCGTTCCGTATGATGTGGTCGATACGGGCGAGGCGAAGGCCCTGGCCGCCGGCAATCCGAAGAGCTTCCTGCACGTGTCGCGGCCCGAGATCGACCTGCCCGCCGGGACGGACTGCTCGTCGCCCGAGGCCTACGCCCAGGCGCGCAAGGCGCTGGACGGGCTGATCGCCGACGGGACGCTGGTCCGCGACGGCGAGCCCAAGTTCTACGCCTACCGCCAGACGATGGGCGCGCACCGCCAGACGGGCATCGTCGCCACGTTTGACACGCAGGACTACCTGTCCGGCGTCCTGAAGCAGCACGAGAAGACGCGCAAGGACAAGGAAGACGACCGCACGCGGCACATCGAGACGCTTTCGGCCCACACGGGTCCCGCGTTCCTGACCTATCGCGACGACAAGGCGATCGACCTGATCGTGGCAGACGCGTGCCGCAAGGCGCCGCTCTACGATTTCGTCGCGCCCGACGGCGTCGGCCACACGGTGTGGGAGATCGCGTCCGCCTCGGCCTGCGTCGCCGACGAGCTGGAGGAACTCTTCGCCCGCGTCCCCGTCGCCTACATCGCCGACGGGCATCACCGCAGCGCGGCCGCCGCGCGGTACGCGCAGGACCACGGCTTCGCAGGCGAGAGCCGCTGGTTCATGGCGGTCATCTTCCCGGCGAGCCAGCTCAAGATCCTGGCGTACAACCGCCTGGTGAAGGACCTGAACGGCCTTTCCGCCTACGAGTTCATGTCGCAGCTGTCGCAGCACTTCGTGATCGGCAGCAAGGGAGCGCGCAACTGCCGGATGTATTTTCAGGGGCGGTGGACGGACCTTTCCTGGGAGCTTCCCGCCGATGCCGGCGTGGTGGACGCGCTGGACGTCTCCTACCTGCAGAACCACCTGCTGGCGCCGGTGCTGGGCATCGGCGACCCGCGCACCGACCGGCGCATCTCGTTCATGGGCGGCATCCGCGGCGACGCGGAGCTGGCGGCGAAGGTCGATTCCGGCGAGAACGCCGTCGCCTTTGCGATGGAGCCGGTCACGGTCGCGGAGATGATGGCGATTGCGGACGCGGGGGCGATCATGCCGCCGAAATCCACCTGGTTCGAGCCCAAGCTCCGCAGCGGGCTCTTCGTCCATACGGTCTGATGCGTTCCCTGCGTTCGTACTGGCGAGACCTTCGGGCCCGGATGGTGAGAGATCCGCTGCCGCCCGAGCGGGTCGCAGCCGGATGGGCGCTGGGGATGTTCATCGGTTGCACGATTCCGTTCGGGCTGCAGCTGGTGGTTTCGGTGCCGCTGTCGGTCCTGTTCCGGATCTCGAAGATCGGCGCGACGCTGGGAACGCTGATCACCAATCCGCTGTCCATCGTGGTGATCTATCCGGCCCAGACCTGGCTTGGCGCGCGGATGCTGGGCCTTTCGCTTTCATGGGAGTACATCGTTGACGTCTGCGTGCAGCTGCGGCAGGTCAGCCTGCTCGGCCACGAGGGCTGGGTGCTGCTTTCCCAGCTCAGCGGGCAGGTCCTGGCCGGGTTCTTCGCCGGCGGGTTCCTGCTGGCGCTCGTCTGCACGCCGCTGACCTACCTGCTCGTGCTCCGCACCGTCGTGAAATGCCGCCGCCTATGGCCGAAGAGAAACAGCATCTAGCGCTGCCGCTCAAGTACCGTCCGATGACGTTCGGCGACGTCGTCGGCCAGGAACACGTCGTACGGACGCTCCGTCACGCGATTGGAGCGGGCCGCATCGCCAACGCCTACCTGTTCATCGGCCCGCGCGGCATCGGCAAGACGACGCTTTCGCGCATTTTCGCGAAGGCCCTGAACTGCACGCGGCCGAACGGCGTCGAACCGTGCGGCGAATGCGACAACTGCCGCGAGATCGCCGCCTGCCGTTCCATCGACGTCACCGAGCTGGACGCCGCCTCGCACAACAAGGTCGAGGACGTGAAGCCGATCATCGACGCCGTCCAGTTCAAGCCGACGGCGTCGAAGTTCAAGATCTTCATCGTCGACGAATGCCACATGCTGTCGAATACGGCGTGGAACGCGCTTTTGAAGACGCTGGAGGAGCCTCCGCCCTACGTGCGCTTCATCTTCGCGACGACCGAGGGCGACAAGGTGCTTGCGACGATCGTCTCCCGCTGCCAGCGGTTCGACCTGCGCCGCATCCAGACCAACGACATCGTCGGCCGGCTCCGGGCAATCTGCGGGCAGGAGGGCATCGACGCGGAGGATGACGCGCTGCTGGCGATTGCGCGCGGCGCCGAGGGCGGCATGCGCGACGCGCTGTCGTCCCTCGACCAGCTCGTGGCCTTCAAGGGCGACAGGGTGACCGAGGCGGACGCCCTGGGCGTGTTCGGCCTCGTGTCGCGGAGCGAGCTCGAGCAGCTGGCCGGGGCGATCCTGACGGGCGACGTGGCGGGGATCCTCTCGGCGATCGAGACGTTCGACTCCGCTGGTAAGAACATGCGCCGGCTGGCGGGCGAGCTGCTGCTGCACTTCCGCAATCTCGTCGTCCTGCAGGCGCTGGGGGCGAACGCCAAGTCGCTGGAGGCGACGCCGGAGCAAATCAAGGTACTGGCCGAGCAGGCCCAGGGCGTCGATCCCGGGCGGGTCTTCAGAATCTGCGACCAGCTTGCCGAGATGGAGGACAAGCTTCGCTATGTCTTGTCCGTCCGCACGCTGATCGAAATGTCGCTGATCCGCGCCAGTCGCATCGCCACGACGGCGACCATCGACGAGCTGCTCCGGGCGGTGCGGGGGATGAAGGGTGGATTGCCGACGCCGAAGCGCGGGGCGGAGGCGCCGGGCGGGAGCGCAAGTCGCGAGACGCGTCCGGCGGCGGCGTCGGCCGTGGTGCCGCCGACGGCGACCGCGCCGGCCGCCCCGAAGTGGGCGGGCGGGGGACTGCCGCCGCTGCCGCCCGAGGAGGCGCAGCCGGCCGCGATGCCGCCACCGGCGCCGGTACCGGTTGACCGCAGGTCGATTCCCGCCGACCGGCAGGCGATGCTGGACGATCCCACGCTCAACGACATCCTCGGTTCCCTGCCGGGCGCCACGGTGACCGCCATCAAGTGAGGGGTGGGGCGGCGCCGGGAACCCGGCGGCGGGGGCAGGCGCAATTCCCACCGAACCAAGCGGCGGGCGATGCCGTTTAAATGGGCATGAAAGCGATGTTTCTTGCGCTCGCCGTTGGCTGTGCGGCGCCTGGCCTGGCCGCAGCGACGAATGTTCAGGCTTCCGTTGTCCGCGGCGCCGCGTTTCTGCTGGCCCAGCAGGCGGAGGACGGCCATTGGAGCGACCCGCAGATGCCGGCCCTGACGGCGCTGCCCCTCTGGGCGTTGACCGGCTGCGCCGGAAAGGCGGCGGGCGGGGCTTCGGAGGGAGCGGCGATCGGCGAGGCGCGTGTGCGCACGGCGATGAAGAAAGCGGCGGACTTCGTGCTCGCCGCGCAACGGGAGGACGGCGGCTTCTACGTGCCGAAGCCGGGGCGCGGCGGTTCGGGCCTCGGCAACTACAACACCTCCGTCTGCCTGTCGGCGCTCTTCGACAGCGGCCTGGCGCCGAAGGCGGCGCTGCTCAAGGCGCGCGAATACATCGCCTCGTCCCAGCTCGTCGGCGACGACACGCTGGCGGGCGGGTTCGGCTACGACAAGATCTCGCGCCGCCGCTATGCGGACCTCTCGAACACGTCCTACGCGATGAGCGCGATGGCCAAGACGGCTTCGCTGGAGGAGTTCCGGACGGACGGAAAGCGGGTTGACATCGACTGGGACAAGGCGATTGCCTTTGTCGAGCACCTGATGGAGAAAGACGGTCCCGAGGCCGGCGGCGCGGCCTATAACGAGCGGACGCCGCAGGCGGGGACGTCGACCAACGCGCAGGGGAAGGTGCATCTTCGCGCCTACGGGTCGATGACCTATGCGGCCGTGCTGTCGATGTGCTCGGCCAAGCTGGACCGCGGCGATCCGCGCGTCCGCCAGTCGCTCGAATACCTGACGAGGTTCTGGAGCGTGGACGAAAACCCGGGCATGGGCAATCAGGGCCTCTACTATTTCTACGACATCATGGCGCGCGCGCTGACGGCGGCGGAAGTGCAAAAGGTCGGCGAACACGACTGGCGGCGCGAACTGGCGGCGAAGGTCGTCTCCCTCCAGCGGCCGGACGGCAGCTGGGCGAACGACAACAACCGGTTCTGGGAGGCGGATCCCGTGCTCTGCACCTCCTTCGCCCTCCTGGTGCTGAACCTTTGCCAATGAACGGCAAAGGCGGCATTGGGAGGCAGCGGAATTCAGAAATTGGAATTTGGGAAAGGAAATAAAATGAAGCAGGGAATCGCCATCGGCATGAAAGCCAAAACCACGGTCTTGTCCGCATTCGTCCTGTCGGCCGCTTCGCTGGTCGCCGAGACGGATGCCCGGACTTCGCCGACGAACTCCGTCTCCGACCTCGGAACCGTCTTGGTCGAGGGCACGGCGCTGTCGAAGTACCGTCCCGAGCAGGTGAGCGGCGGCAGCTTCACCGACGTTCCGCCGGAGAAGCTGCCGTGCGTCGTCGATACGCTGACGGAGGACTTCATCCGCGAACGCAATCCGACCGACCTCAACGACCTGCTGCGCTGGGTGCCGGGCATCGAGACGGGCGGCACGTCGCTGCTGGTGCGCCAGCCCGGGCTGTTCTCGGTTCGCGGCATGGGCGGCACCGAGCCGGCGTTTGACGGCATCTTTCCGGTGGGGCGCGGCTCCGGGCTGTTCATGGATCCCTTCATGATGGAGCGGGTCGAGGTCGTGAAGGGGCCGATCGCGTCCCTGTCCGGCGGCGGCGGCGCCCAGCAGAACGACAACGGCGCGGGCGGTTCGATCAACCTGTACCTGAAGGGCGCGCATCTGCGCGGCAGCGAGCGGCAGGTGCAGGAGAACACCTCCGTCGGCAACGGCACGTGGCGCGAACGCGGAATGCTGGACGCCAACGAGGTGCTGGTTGACGACGTGTTCGCGATGCGGTTCGTCGGCTCGTTCGACCTCTACTCGCCGGCCTACATCCGCCACGGCTCGCAGGGCGGGGCGCGTCCGCGCGAACAGTACACGCTGGCGCCGTCCTTCGTGCTGCGTCCGCGCGAAGACCTGACGTTCGGCCTCAAGACGATGTTCATCGATTCCGATTCGCCGTCCTATATCGGCATTCCGGTCTGGAAGGGCAGCCCGGGCGGCGGCTACGACTGGTACGAGTCGTCCTGCCGCGAGGGCGACCGCTCGACCTACCGGGGCATGATGGTCAACCCGTACGTCGACTGGCAGGTGACGGACGACTGGCTGCTGAAGCTGGGCGGGGCTTTCCAGTATTCGCACATGGAGCAGACGACGCGCGAACCCTATGCGATCTATTCGGTTGACAGTTCCGGCAAGCCGACGGGCGACTTCAAGACCTATTGCGAAACCGGCCGGTGGCCGGGCGGCGAGAAGTACATGACCTCGGGCTTCTCCGAGAGCCGCAGCTTCGGGCGGAGCTACAACCTCTACGCGCGTTCCGTCTACACGAAGGAGCAGCTTCCGTACGGATTCAGCAATACGCTGCTGGTCCAGCCCGACTTCTACTACCGCGAGAATTCGCTCTCGGCCTTCGGCACGCCGACTTCGCGCTACGGCGTGACGCTGCAGGATTCCGTCGGCTGGGGCTGGGTGACGCTGCTGGCGGGGCTGCGCTACGACTATTTCGTCGAGAACAGCACCGACGTCGAGCTGACGGGCCGTACCGGCGCGACGACGGTCACGCACTACGCCGAAGCGCACGAATTCGCGTTCTCGCCGCGCGGCGGGCTGACCATCCAGCCGCTCGACTGGCTCGTCTTCTTCGGCAACGTCTCGCAGACGCGCACACCGACGCTCGGGTACGTGGACACGGACGGGAACCGGCCGACCGATCCGTGGGTGGCCACGCAATGGGAGCCCGGCATCCGCATCAGCCCGCTCGAACGGCTCTGGTTCTCGGCCTCGTATTTCCGGATCGACCAGGAGAACACGCCGGTGGCGGAGACGGTCAACTCGGTGACGACCTACCACTTCGAGGGCCACACCCGCTCGCAGGGGGTGGAGCTCTCGCTGACTGGCGACATCACGGAGAACTGGACGGTCTTCGCGATGTACGCCTACACCCATTACGAGAACCTTGAGGCGGCCGAAGGGCAGCCCAAGTCGTTTGCGCGAACGCCCGAGCACGCGTTCACGCTCAACACGTCCTACCGCCTGCACGGGTGCGATCTGCTGGAGGACGTGGTCGTCGGGGGCGGCTACCGGTTCCGCTCCAAGAGCTATGCGACGATGCGCGGCGCCTATGTGGACGACAACCTCTATTTCAATCCGTCGCACGTCTTCGACATCAACCTGTCGGTGCCGTTCTCCAAGGTGGGGCTGAGCGACCAGTGGTTCCTGACGCTTGGCGTTCGCAATCTCTTCGGCGAGAAGTACTTCGACACGTCGCGGCACTACTACGAGTGTTTCGTCGGCGAGCCGCGCACGTTCGAGATCGGCATTCGCGGCAGGTTCTGAGTCTGACCAGGGCAGGAAGCAAGGAGAACGAGATGGAGGCGTTGAAAGCAACCGGCGTTTGCCGGGCGTACGGACGGCAGGAAGTGCTGAAGGACTTTGCCCTGTCGGTCGAGGCGGGGAGTTTCGAGGCCCTGATGGGGCCTTCGGGGAGCGGCAAGTCGACGTTCCTGCACGTGGCGGCGGGGCTGCTGGCGGCCGACGCCGGTTCCGTGCTGGTCGGCGGCAGGGACGTCACCAAGATGACGGACGCGGAGGCGACGCGGTTTCGCCGTCGGCACGTCGGCGTCGTCTTCCAGGCGTTCAACCTGCTGAACGAGAAGACCGTCCGGGAGAACATCCTCCTGCCGCTCAGGCTGGACGGCGCCGCCTGCGACGCGAACGTCCGCGCGCGGCTTGACGCGCTGGTGACGCGGCTCGGCATTGCCGACCGGCTCGGCAAGAAGCCGGAGGAACTTTCCGGCGGCGAGCAGCAGCGCGTGGCGATCGCCCGGGCGCTGATTGCCGAGCCGGAGATCGTCCTGGCGGACGAGCCGACCGGCAATCTCGACGTGAAGAGCGCACGGGACATCTGCGAGATCCTGAGGGGACTCGCGTCCAGCAGCGCGATTCTCGTCGTGACCCACGATCCGGTCGTCGCCGCCTGCGCGCGGAAGGTCCATTTCCTCCGGGACGGGAAGATCGCCGCCGCGTTTGACACGGCGGGGGATCCCGCCGAAGTGTCGAAACGGTATCTTGAGACCTACGGCCGATGAAGACTCGACACCTCTGCGCGATTCTCGGCGTGGCGATTGCCGTCGGCACCGTCACCTTCATGCAGTCGCTCGTCGCGACGAACGACCACCAGGCGACGGCCGTCGCCGAACGGCTGCTGCAGGCCGTGCCGGTGGCGGACGACGCCGAGACGTCGGTGTTTGCGCTCGACTACCGTCCGAACGGACGGGTAATGCAGGGTCCGCCGATGATTGCGACGGTCGCAACTTCCGACGCGGCGCTGTCGCCGGGCGAGTGCGTCGTCACGCGCGCGCTGTTCGCGCAGCGGCGGCTGCCGGTGCCGCCGGCGGGGACGGAGCTGACGCTGGTCGGCCGGCGCCGGGCGCACAGCCTGCGGATTGCCGCCGTCATCGACTGGGAGAAGCCGCTGCGCGGCTATCCGAACGTCTTTGTCACGCCGGAGACGGCCGACGGCATCGACGAGGAGTGGCAGCCGTGGCAGGCGAAGTCCGTTGCCGAGCTGGCGCCCGGCTTCAAGAGCGACGCGGCCCGGAACTTCGACCGGGCGAAGCCGCTGCTGCTCTGGGCCGCCGCCCTGACGGCGTTGTGCCTGCTCGTCAATTCGCTGTTCCTGTCGATCGAGGCGAAGCGCAAGGACATCGCCATTCTGCGGATGGTCGGGCTGACGCGCGTCGGCGTCGTCCGGCGTATCGCCGGCGAGTCCGTCCTGCTGACGGCCGTGGGCCTGCTGCTCGGCGTGTTCGGGGGGATTGCCGCGCTGGCGGCCTATGTCGCCGCCGATGCCGCCGCCTATCCGTTGGGGATGGCCGTCGCTGTCCGCCCGGTGGCGCTCTGCCTGCCGGTGGCGCTGGTGGTCGCCGTCATCGCCGTGCTGATGACCCTCCGCCCGGCGCTGGCCGTCAGACCGCTGGAGGCCGCCTCGAACCGCCAGCCGCGCAAGAAGCATCTCGGCATGCTGATTGCCTTCGCCTGCGGATTCGGCGCGTTTGTCGCCGTCGAAGTCTGGGGCGGTTCGCTGATGAGCGCGTTCGTGCCGTCGCCCGAATGGCCGGATGCGATCGTCTCGATCCTGCCGGGCGGCGTCTCCGCGTTTGACATCGAGAAGATCCGGTCGGAGGTGCGGGGCGTCCGGCGCATTCACGAGCTGGCGCCGCTGCAGGTCAACCTGGAGCCGCTGGAGGAGCTCAAGGGCTTGGGCGCCATGCCCGGTGCCAGCGGCAAACCCGGCGGCGCACCCGGCGGCGGACCCGGCGGCGGACGCGGCAAGGCGTATCGCAACGCGCTGCTGCTCGGCAGCGACTGGCTGCCGGACTTCCGGTTCGTGGCGGGCGAGCGGGAGGCCGCCGAGCGGGCGATCCAGTCCGGCGACGCGTGCGTCATCACCGAGATGATGGCGCGGGCGCGGCAGCTGAAGCTGGGCGACGACCTCCGGCTCGACTGCGGGCGGGGACTGAAGCTGGCGCTGAAGATCGTCGGCATCGTCGATCTCAACTGGCACATGGTGACGAGCCGCGGGATGGTGCGCGGACTCAACCGGATGCCGGCCAATACGGACGGACCCGCCTTCGTCTCGTTCGACACCGTCGAGGCGTGCGATGCGCGTCCGGCGACGTTTGTGAAGATGACGCACCTCTGGCTCGACTACGAGCCGGACTTCCTGAAGACGAACGGCGTCTTCGCGGCGGGGCGCATCGTCGAGCGCGAGATTGCCGAGACGCTGGACTGCATGACGGAAGAGGCCGGGGACAATACGGTGAGACTTCACGCCCGGGACGAAGTTGCCGACGGGACGCTGGCGCACGGCGTGGACATCATCGGCTCGATGGCCCGCGTGCCGTTCGTCTTCATCCTCGTCATTTCGCTCGGTTTCGTGGCGATGCTCGTGGCTTCCGCCGAGGCCCGCAGGCGCGAATTCGCGGTATTGCGCGCCGTGGGCGCCACGCGGACGCAGATTGCCGGCGTGCTGGTCGGCGAAGCGCTTCAGGTCGCCGGCTGGGGCGTGGTGATCGGCCTGGCCGGCGGCGCGGCGGTCGGCTGGCTGTGCACGGCGGGAACGCGTGCGGCGATGGCGAACTGGGGCCTGCCGGCGAGTTTCGCCATTCCGTACGCGACGGTCGCGAAGGGGGCGCTTGGCGCCATCGCCTTCGCGCTGCTGATCGCCGTGCCGACGGCGCTGGTGCTTGTCCGCGGAACCGCCCGCAGGCAGGCCGTGCGCCGCCCCCTTGACGGCGGCCGGCGAGAAAGCGTATAATGCGCGGCAAGTGAAACGCATGGGCGCCAGGCCTTCGGGCCGAGCCTTGCGAATGCTCAGGAGTCACTGGTTCCGTCAGCGGAATCATACGCCGCAATAGCCTGTTCGCAAGGGGACTTGTCCTTCACGCTGTTTGGATTCTGATCCGAACGGCTGGGAGTCTCTTTGCAAGCAAACCTCTCCGCCCTCCGGATCAGCATCGAAAGAGCTGAGTCAGACCACAAACGAAGGAGCGAAACAATGAACAGGAATGCAGTCATCGGGCTTATGCTGGTCGTGTCGGCCGGCGCACTGGCGGGCGTGTGCGTCGCGGCGAACGGCGGGGTGGCGGAGAGCCTTTTCGGCAAGGCGATCTGGTATCTGCCGTATGTGGCGCTCGTAGTCGGCGTCCGTCAGCTGGCCCGTGCGCGCGGCTGACCGTGCGCAGCGGGTTGGGCTGGTCACACCGGGTACTGGCTTGGTCTTGCCCCGGCGTGAGGTCACGCCGGGTACTATGCTTGGTCCTGCCACGGCGTGAGGTCACGCCGGGTACTTGGCTGGGAGCGTGGGGCTGGACGGTAGAGTACCCGCAGCGCCCTCGCTGCGGGGCGTGGTAACCGCCGTCGGGTAGGGGGCTGGGTCCTGCCACGGCGTGAGGTCACGCCGGGTACTATGCTTGGTCAGCGCCCCGGCGTGGGGTCACGCCGGGTACTTGGCTGGGAGAGTGGGGCAGGTCGGCAGAGTACCCGCAGCGCCCTCGCTGCGAGGCGTGGCAACCGCCGTCGGGTATGGGGCTGGTCAGCGCCACGGCGTGAGGTCACGCCGGGTACTTGGCTGAGAGAGTGGGCTGGTCGGCAGATTGCGGGAATTTCTTCCGACCCCATTGACAGCCGCAATCAGTAAATGTTATACTAAGCAACACTTTCGGGCTATTAGCTCAGTTGGTTAGAGCGCTTCCTTGACATGGAAGAGGTCAGTGGTTCGAATCCACTATAGCCCACCAGCTTGGACCTGTGTGCAAAATAAGGGTTTCCGCGCGTTTCTGGTCTGCGCGGCGATCCGCCCGGAATGGGGTTTTAGGTGTTTTACAACACTTTACAACACTCGCGCCGGGTTGCTGGAGACAGCGCACATGGCAAAATTGTAGCAACCCGGCTCCGTCTTCGCTGATCATGGGCTTTGGTGTTGCTCCGTAAAGCTCCCCGCGCGAACAGCTGCGCCACGCATCCAGTGCAGGCCTTTCCCGCCGCCGCGTCCGCTTCCGGCGCTTCAGCGCGGCCTCGAGTTCCTTCCTGCCCTGAATGTCCGCCATTCACCTATGGCCGGACAATCAAAGCGTAATGCGTCACGGAACAGTGGAGTTTCCACACGAGCCGAGATTTCCGCAGAGAATTCTCATTTCGCCATCAGCGGGGACACTACCTGCCCGGCGTGAGGTCACGCCGGGTACTCCTTTGGCTCCGCCACGGCGTGAGGTCACGCTGGGTACTCCTTTGGCTCCGCCACGGCGTGGGGTCACGCCGGGTACTGGTGCTGGGTGCCGGTTGCGCTGAAC
>JBJEWA010000036.1:0-18207 GCA_051884805.1 Kiritimatiellia bacterium
CTGCTGCCAACCCCATCCCCATTAGTACCCGGCGTGCCCCCCCCCCCCCCACCACCACCACACCACCACACACACACACGACTCCCCACAATTCTTTGCGTCCTTTGCGTTCTTTGCGGCTAAGAACTTCTCGGTGACCCTGCGCCTCGGCGTAGGCCATGTGGGGCCATACGTTTGAGTGGTTTTCGTTTGCTGCTGGCAGCCGCATCCGGGGTTTTCGGGACAAGTCCGCCTGTTTGAGCAGGTGGCGCGGTTGTCGGAGATATGATACAATCACGAAAACCTACGCTTGCGGAAATCGAAAGGATCGGGCAAATGAAAAAATGCATAGTCGTTGTGGTGGTCTTGGTCGCGACTGTCGCGTTGGCGTCCGCCGACATCGGTGGCGCTGCGGTGAAATGGCTTTCGGTGCCGGAGGCGCCCGTCTTCGACGGCAAGGTCGCGTGGAGCTCGCGTGCGGCGGACGGCACGAGCTGGTTCGCTCGCACGTTCACCAACTCCGCCGCAGTCGTGCGCGCCCGGTGGACCGTGGCGGGACTGGGCGTCTTTGACGTCTACGTCAACGGCCGGCGCATCGGCGACGATTTCCTCAAACCCGGCTTCACCCATTGGCAGAAGACGAAATACGCCTTTGCCTATGACGTGACGGACGCGCTTGCGTGCGCGGCGGGCGCCGTCAACGTGCTGGCGGCGGAAGTGTCCGCCGGCTGGTGGCGCGACAAGATCGTGACTCCCGAGGGCCGGCAGGGGTTCGCTGGGCGCAAGAGCGCCTTCCGCGGCGTCCTGGAGCTCGAATACGCCAACGGCGCGACCGAGACGATTGCGACCGAACCCGACACCTGGCGCTGCGGCATCGCCGGTCCCGTCACCCACGCGGCGATTTTCGACGGCGAGGAGTACGACGCCCGCATCCCCGCGCCGGTGCGGGGCGAAGGCCTGTGCTCGCGCCCCGAAGTCAACGCGGAATTCTCCGGCGAGATCCTGCCGACGGACGGTGCGGAGATCGTCCTGCGGCGCGACCTGACGATGCGCAAGGGCCCGTTCGTCCTCCGGAAGGGCGAGAAGAAGGTGGTGGACTTCGGCCAGAACTGCGCCGGTGTGCCCGAGTTTGCCGCGCGCGCGCCGGCGGGCGCGGTGCTGACGATCCTGCCCGCCGAGATGCTCAACGACGCGGACCGGGGAACGCGCGGCTGCGACGGTCCGGCGGGCAGCGTCTACCGCGCAAACCTGCGCATCCCGAACGACGGCATGCGCGCCGTCTACACGTTCGCGGGCAAGGGGCTGGAGACGTATCTGCCGCGCTTCACCTTCTTCGGCTACCGCTACGTCGAGCTGTCCGCGACGGCAGACGTGGAGTTCGAGTTCCTGTCGGCCGTCCCGGTCACTTCGGTGAAGCAGGAGCACGAGACGGGCAGTTTCGAAGTCGGCGACCCGGCGCTCGACCGCTTCATCCGCAACGTCTACTGGGGGCAGCTTTCCAACTATCTCTCGGTGCCGACCGACTGCCCGCAGCGCAACGAGCGGCTGGGCTGGGCGGCGGATACACAGGTGTTCACCGAGACCGGCTCGTTCAACGCCGACACGCGCAAGTTCTTCAAGAAGTACACCCGCGACCTGCGCGACAGCCGCTGCGCGCGCGGGGGCTTCCCGTCCGTCGCGCCGACGGCGCAGTACGGGAACGAGACGTTCAACCTCGGCTGGGCGGACGTGGGCGTCATCGTGCCCTGGACCGTCTGGAAGCAGTACGGCGAGCTTTCGATTCTGCAGGAGAATTGGGAGGCGATGAGCAAGTTCGTGCGGGTGCTGGACGAGACGCAGTACGATTTCGAGGGCAAGCTCGGCTACATCTACGCCGACTGGCTTTCCTACGAGAAGTTCGAGACCTGCGGCAACTCCTATGGCGGCTGGAAGAAGTGGAAGGACGATCCCGACGCGAAGGCCTACCGCCGCTTTCTCGCCGCCTGCTACTGGCTCTACGACGCGCGGCTGATGGTGGAGATGGGCACGGCGCTCGGGCGGCAGGAGGAGACGGAATTCTTCCGCGCCAGCGCCGCCCGCGCACTCGCGCACATCCGCACGCATTACGTCGAGGCGGACGGGCTGCTCTTGCAGCCGATGCGCGAACTGCAGACGGCGTGCGTCTTCGCGCTCCGTCTCGGCATCGTGGAAGGGGAGGCGCGGGACAAGACGCTCGCGCTGCTCGTCAAGTCGATCGAGGATCACGGCGGCTGTCTCCAGACGGGCTTTCTCGGCACGAGCTTCATCATGGACGCGCTGTCGGGGGCCGGCCGCACCGACGTCGCCTACACGCTGCTCTTGCAGCACCGGAATCCGAGCTGGCTCTACTCCGTCGACCAGGGCGCGACCACGGTGTGGGAGCGCTGGAACAGCTACACGAAGCAGTCCGGTTTCGGCCCCGTCGGCATGAACAGCTTCAACCACTACGCCTACGGCGCGGTGCTCGGCTGGATGTACCGGAACGTGGCGGGCATCGCCAACGCGCCCGGTTCGGCCGGATTCAAGAAGCTCTTGCTCGCCCCGCATCCCGACCGTCGGCTCGGCTTCGTCAAGGCCAGCTACCGGTCGGTCTCGGGCATGATCCGCAGCGCCTGGCGCTACGAAGGCGACCGGTGGATCTGGGACTTCGAGATTCCCGCAGGGGTCGAGGCGATCGTGCGCGCTCCCGGCCAGGCCGCGCAGGAAATGTCCGCCGGCAGCCACCGCATCGAACTCCCCGCCCGGTAGCCGGCGCCCTCCGGCGGCCCGTCCTCTCCGGCACGTGGCGTTGAAGCTAAAACTGCTTCAGCCGCACAGCCACGTGCCGAGTCGCGGAATGCGGCGAAGCGCAAGGGCGACGAGGGCGGAGGCAGCAAAAGTGGCGAACGCCGCGAAGAGAATGCAGAGCGCTGTCGGCGTATGCGGCCGGATTGTGGCGACGGTCGCCGGCAAGATGAACATGTGCATCAGGTACATCCCGTAGCTCGCCTCGGATACGGGGCGCACAAAGTAGCGGTAGAACGCGCCTCGGAAATCGACCTTGCGCAGGATCAGAGAGGCGGCAATGGTCGTCAGGGCCACCCCGAGCGAATTGTATTCGATGCTCATTTCCATGCGGACGGCATGGGAATACGGCGCGGAAAACGGAAACGCATCCGCATACAGGAAGAACGGAACGCCAATGATCGTTGCGCCGACGAGCCACAGGGGAAGCGCGGCGGCCAGGGTCTTGCGCCACGACATGACCGGGCCGAACTTGCGCAGCCAAAGGCCAAGGAGCAGGTAGCCGAAAAAGCCGCTGACGTAGTGGAATGTGCCGAACGGATTCCACGGACACTCGCCCCAGAGATAGGGGACGGCCCCGAACGGCGGTTCGCCGAATGTCCAGCCCCAGATTCTCCGCAGGAACGGGAAGGTCGTGGTGGCGAGCCACAGCAGAATCCAGCCGGCGAGTTCGCGCTTGCCGACTTTCTCCGCCCACGGCGAGAGCAGCGGCATCGCCAGGTAAAGCCCGAAGAGCATCGGCACGAACCAAAGGTGACCGCCCTCGTCGGGAAAGTTGAATGCGAGCTGCCGCATGTCGCCGCCGGCGGCGAGCACATACGCCGCCGCCCAGATGGCGAACGGAACGAACACCCGCAAAAGCCGCCGCCGGAAGAACTCTCCCGTCGGCCGGGAAACCGGGAACAGCAGATATGACGAAGCAATCACGAACAGCGGAACGCAAACGCGGCAGAGGCATTCGGTCGCCGTCACCCAGAATGCGTCCGATCGGCTGGCGATGAAGGTGACGTTCGGCGCTTCGCCGCCGAGATAGAAGCATTCTGCCGCATGAATGGCCATGACCATCAGGCATGCCACAATGCGAAGATAATCGAGAAAGACAATTCGCGCTTTCATGGTTTTCCTCCCTCGGCGGTTCACGTCGGTCAAAAGAATAACATATTTGTGCGTTCGATGGAGCGAACGGCGGCATCCGACTCATCGGCGAACGTCGAGTGATGTCAGACGGACGGTTTTCTTCGCCAAGCATCGGCACGGTCCCGCTAACCCGAGCCTGTTTGAGCAGGGGTTGACGCTGCGCAGGCGGGGTGGTATATTCTCGCGTGTCATGGACAGGGTGCGATTTGCGCTTGCGTCGGCGGCTATCATCCGCCGCAGGAGAAGGAGCTGGAATTGAAACAGGTATCCGTGGGACTGGACATCGGGGGCACGAAGTGCGCCCTGGCGGTCGGGGTGTGCGCCGGGCCGGAGGTGGAGATCTTGCATCGCGAGGAGTTTCCGACGGCCGGTCGGAGCTGGGCGGAGACGCTGGCGAAGTACGCCGAGCTGATGGAGGCGTACTTCGCCGCTAATGGCGACTGCCGGCTGCAGAACATCGGCATTTCCTGCGGCGGCCCGCTCGATTCGCGCGCTGGCGTCGTGCTGTCGCCGCCCAATCTGCCGGGCTGGGACCGCGTGCCGGCGGTCGAGTTCTTCCGCCGGCGCTTCAACGTGCCGGTGCGGCTGCAGAACGACGCCAACGCGGGTGCGTACGCGGAATGGAAGTTCGGCGCGGGGCGCGGCACGCGCAACATGGTCTTCATGACCTTCGGCACCGGACTGGGCGCGGGCCTGGTGCTCGACGGCAAGCTCTACACCGGCGCGAACGACAACGCCGGCGAGCTGGGGCACCTCCGGCTGGCGCCGACCGGCCCCGTCGGCTACAACAAGGCCGGCAGCGCCGAGGGCTTCTGCTCCGGCGCGGGCATGACCCGGCTGGCCTTCATCCGCGCCCGGGAACGGGGCGTCGAACTGCCGGCGGACTTCAATACGCGCGAGCTCTTCCGGCGCATCGACGCCGGCGACGAGTTCTGCACCGCCGTGTTCAAGGAGTCCGCCGCCCATCTGGCGACCGTGCTGGCCTATGTGATCGACGTCCTCAACCCCGAGCTGATCGTGCTGGGCGGCGTGTTCATGCGGCAGTCCGCGCGGTTCATGGCGGAAATCGAGGGCGTGCTCGCGCGCGAGGCGCTGCCGGACGCGCTCCGGGTCTGCCGGATCGTGCCGGCGGGGCTGGCGGAAAACATCGGCGACTATGCCGCGCTCGCCGTGGCCAATCTCGACTGACGGCAGGGAGGGTCCGCATGACGCGCGAAACGAGATTGCTGCTGCCGGTGCTGCTGGGGTTCTTCGTGATGGGCTTCGGCGACATCATCGGCACGGTCATGAACCAGGTCACGGAGGATTGTGCGGCGCGGGCCGGTACGATCCGCTTCTGGCTGCCGATCTTCGCCTACGTCTGGTTTCTGCTGATTTCGCTGCCCACGGGCGTGCTGGCTGGGCGCATCGGACGCAAGAACACGGTGCTCGTCTCGCTGGCCGTCACGCTGGCGGGCCTGCTCGTGCCGCTCTTCGCCTCGCCGACGCGCTGGTATCTCTATCTCGTCGCGTTTGCGCTCGTCGGCATCGGCAACACCGTCATCCAGGCGGCCTTGCCGGCCTTGCTGGCGGGCGTGACCGATCCCGGGCGCGTGACGTCGCGCCTGTCGCTCGGCCAGTTCGTCAAGGCCATCTGCGCGGCCGCGACGCCGCTCGTGGTGTGGGCGGCGGCCCGGCTGCTGGGCGACTGGCGGCTGGTGTTCCCGGCCTATGCCGGAGTGACGCTCGTCGCCGCCGGCTGCCTTGCCGCGATGCCCTACCGGGAGCCACCCGCCTCCAGCGCGTCCGCCGCGTCGTTCGGCGGCACGGTCGCGCTGCTGCGCGAACCGCTCGTCCTGACGATGACGGTGGGCATCTTCTTCTCGGTGGGGGCGGATGTCGGCTTCGCCGTGGCGATTCCCGCGTACCTCAAGGACGTCTTTCGCGTGGAGAAGGACGTCGCCGGCGCCGGGCCGACCGTCTATTTCGTCGCCAAGACGCTCTCCGCGTTCGCCGGGGCGGTGCTGTTCGCGCGCGTCTCGCCGGCGCGCTGCTTCCCGTACCTGATGGGCGCCGGGCTCGTCGGTACGGTCGCGCTGGCGTTTGCGGGTTCGCCTGCGGCGTTTCTCGCCGTCGTGTTCGTGGTCGCGCTTCTGACCGGCAACAGCTTCGGCCTGTGCATGGGCCAGGCCATCGACCGCCATCCCGAGCACGCCAACGGCATCTCGGCCCTGATGGTCATGGCAATCGTCGGCGGTGGCGCGGTGAGCGCGCTTTTCCCGCCCGTGCAGCGGTGCTGGGGACCGTCCGGAATCCTGGCGGTGCTGGCGGCCTGTTTCGCGTATCTGACTGCGGCCGGCTGGCTGACGGACCGCCGGACGGCCCGGACGGCGGAGAAGGGAGCGACTGCGCAATGAGCGTTTTCGAGGAACTCTACCGGAGCCATCCGGCGCTGCGTCCGTGCGCACCGGCGATCGGGCGGGCCGGCGCGCTGCTGGCGGCGGCGTATCGCGCCGGCGGCAAGGTGCTCACCTGCGGCAACGGCGGCAGCGCCGCCGACGCCGAGCATATCGTCGGCGAACTGATGAAAAAGTTCCGCTGCCGTCGCGCCGTGCCCGCCGCCGTGGCCGCCAGACTGCCCGCCGAACTGGTCGGGCGGCTGGAAGGCGGCCTGCCGGCCGTCTCGCTCGTGTCGATGACCTCGCTCCTGACCGCGTTCGCCAACGACGTCGCCTGGGAGACCGCATTCGCCCAGCAGGTGCTTGCGCTCGCGCAGCCCGAAGACGTGCTGATCGCCCTCTCGACCAGCGGCAACAGCGCCAACTGCGTGCATGCCGCCGAGGTGATGCGCGCGGTCGGCGGCAAGGTGCTGGCGCTTACCGGCGCCGGACCCTCGAAGCTGGGCGAACTCGCCGACGTGACCGTCGCCGTGCCGGCAACCGAAACCTACCGCGTGCAGGAACTGCACCTGCCGGTCTACCATGCGCTCTGCGCCGCCGTGGAACAGGCGCTTTTCGCCCGGGGAGCCGCCGCCGATGGCTGATTCGAAATACAAGGCGCTGCTGCGGGAGCTGAAGGCGAAGATCATCGCCGGCGGTTACGACGGTGCGCATCCGTTCCCGAGCGAATCGGCGATGGCGCGCGAACTCGCGCTTTCGCGCAACACCGTGCACCGGGCGTTTCAGGAACTGCGGCGCTTGCAGCTGATCGAAGGCGGCGTGGGCGTGGTGCCGACCGTGACGCACCGCGGCACGATGCGCAAGATCGGCCTGATGGTGCCGGGGCTGGCGTATTCCGAGTTCTTCCAGCCGATCATCCGGGCCGTCTCGCGTCTGGCGATGAAGCACGGCTATACGCTCATCTTCGGCAGCATGGAGCCCGACAACTATGCGCGCGGCATCGACCGCGCCCGCAAGTACGCCGAGAGCCTGATCGCCGAGGGCGTGGCCGGAATCATCTGTCAGCCGCTGGAATTCGTCGACAAGATGGCCGAGGCCAACGCGGAGATCATGTCCGTTTTCGAGGCGGCGAAGATTCCGGTCGTGCTCATCGACTACGACATCGTGCCCGCGCCCGACCGCAGCAAGTACGACCTGGTGGGCATCGACAACCATTTGGCCGGCTTCCGCCTCGCCAATCACCTGCTGGCGCAGGGCGCGCGCCGAATCGACTTCCTGATGCGTCCGAACTGCTCCTGGAGCGTCCACCGCCGCTTCGACGGCGTGTGCACGGCGGCGTTCCGCCACGGCCATGCCGAGGTGCGCCGGATCGTCGCCGATCCGGGCGACGTGGCGAAGATCCGCAGCCTGTTCCGCCGCCGGCGGCCGGACGCGGTGGTCTGCGGCAACGATGCGGTGGCCGCGCTCTTCAAGCAGACGGCCGAGCGCCTGTCGCTGCGGGTGCCCGACGACCTGCTCCTGGCCGGCTTCGACGACGTGTCGATCGCCTCGCTGCTCTCGCCGCCGCTGACGACCATCCGCCAGCCCTGCCGCGAAATCGGCGAATCCGCCTTCATGGCGCTGGTCGGGCGGATGCACAATCCCGGTTCGCCGGTCCGCGAGATCTACCTTGATGCGCCGCTGGCGGTGCGCCGTTCGACGGAAAGGGCCTTGAACTCGCAACGGAAGCGGAGGTGTTCATGAGATGGCTGCTGACGGGCGCCCTGGCCATGCTGACGACCGGCGGCCTCGCGGTCAAGGGCGACTGTCCGCAGGTCGTGCTGACCGAACATCCCTTCGCCGACGGCACGAGCGCCGTGGTCGCGATCAACGGCGAACCGCGCGCCCAAGTCTGCACCGTCGCGCTCCGCGGCCGTTTGGGCAGGGTGTGGCGCGGAGAGGTTTCGGCGGCGGTCTTCGAGCTCGTCCGGTAGCGGTAGCGCCGCCGCCATTGCGATGCGGGCCAAGGCGGAGCAATCGCCGGTTTCCGTTTCCGGCGCAATCCCACGCGGGATTTGGTATAATCGGCGCGATGAAGAGAATCCTGTTCGCAGTCGGGGTCGCTTGGGGAACGCTGGCGCTCGCCCAGGGGCCGAAGAACGTCATCTTGTTCATTGGCGACGGGATGAGCGTCCCCCAGCGCATGGTGGCGGAGGAGTTTTCGCGCAAGGTTTCCGGCCAGGGGCTGGCGATGAACGCAATGCCCTGCGTTGCGACGACACGCACGTGCTCCGCCGATTCGCTCGTTACTGATTCGGCCGCCGCGGCAACGGCGATTGCCTGCGGCAAGAAGACCAACAACCACTATTCTGGCGTCGATCCCGCCGGCCGGCCGGTCTATTCCTGCGCGGTGGCCGCGCAAAAGGCGGGCAAGAAAGTCGGCATCTGTTCGACCGTGACGATTACCCACGCCACCCCGGCCGGCTTTTACGCGCATCGGATCAGCCGGAGCGACAGCTACGGCATCGCCATCGACCTGGTCAATTCCCGCTTCGATTTCTTCGCCGGCGGCGGACTCGACGTGAACGCGAAGAACTCGACCGGCCACAAGGAATACGCCGCTTGCGGCGACGCGTGGGAATATGCGCGGAAAAACGGCTACCGGTGCGTTGCCACCCGCGACGAGTTCATGGCCCTGAAGCCCGGTTGCGGGAAGATCCTCACGCGCTTCACCAACGGGCCTTTGGAAAACGCCATCGACCTGACCGCGCAAACCGACCAGCCTACCGTGGCGGAATTGACCGCCAAGGCGATTGAGATCCTCGACAACGAAAAGGGCTTTTTCCTCATGGTGGAAGGCGGGCGCATCGACTGGGCGGGCCACGCCAACGACGCGGCGACGAATTTGCGCGACGTGCTCGCGCTCGACGCGGCCGTCAGAACGGCGCTCGATTTCCAGGCGAAGCATCCCGACACGCTCGTCCTGGTTACCGGCGACCACGAGACCGGCGGGCTTTCGATGGGGTTTGCCGGCACCGGCTATGCGCTCTATCTTGAAGTCCTCGCCGGCCAGACGATGAGCATCGACCGCTTCACGCATCGCGTGGCGGAGCTGTTCAAGGCGGCGAAAACGCCGTCCTTCGCAGAGGTCAAGCCGCTCATCGCCGAAGCTTTCGGCTTCAAGTTCGAAAAGCCCGCAGGGGGCGGGAAAGACCTGATGGTGCTAAACGGCGCCGAATTGGCTGAGCTCAAGGCCGCATTCGCTCACGATCAGGAGCTCTACCGGCACCAGCAGGGCGAAAACCCGGCGTATGACGGCGAGAAGCGCTATTTGCTGGGCGGCGCGTGCCGGCTGATCGTTTCGCACAAGGCTGGGCTCGGGTGGAGCTCCGGCGCACATACGGCGATGCCGGTCCTGACGACCGCGCAGGGGCCTGGCGCCACTCAGTTCGTCGGCTTTATCGAAAATACCGACATCTCCCGCAAGCTTAAGGCCTTCTACGAATAAATGCAAGCGGGCGCGATAAGGCGCTGGATTGCGCCGGCGGCGCTGTTGGTGGCGACGCTCGTGCTTTTTCTCCTGCCCGAGGCCGGTCGCCTCGCCCGCGACGACGGCAGGACGGTTCGCGCCGAGGTGGTCGAGACGGACGATTTGGGCGTGGCGCTGCACGGGATGGTGGAGTTTGGAACCCAGCGCCTCAAGGTGCGCCTGGGCGACGGCACGATCCGCGAGGCGGCCAATGAGCTGCGCGCGCAGCTTGAACTCGACAAGAAGTTCACCGTCGGCGATACGGCGCTCGTCATTTTGCCCGAACGCGGCGGCCAGACCGACATTCTCGTTGCGCGCGACCATTGGCGGATGGGGTGGATCTGCGCCGCGTTCGCGAGCTTCGCCGTGTTTTTGTGGGCATTCGGCGGCCTGACGGGCCTGAAGGCCCTGTTCAGCTTCGTCTTCAGCTGCCTGGCCATCTGGAAGCTGCTCATACCCCTTGCCTTGAAGGGCTGTCACGCCTCGACCGTTTCCTTCCTCACTGTCGCGGTGCTGACGGCGATCATCATGTATCTCGTCGCCGGCTGGAACCGAAAGGGTTTCTCCGCTTTTGCCGGGGCGATGCTCGGCGTGTTCGCGTCGCTGGCGCTGGCGCATCTCTTCTCGCGGCTCATGCACGTCAATGGCGCGACGATGCCGTTCGCGCAGCAGCTGCTTTATGCCGGCGTGCCTTCGATTGACCTTATGGACGTGTTCGTGGGCGCGATCGTGCTCGCATCGTCCGGCGCGGTGATGGATCTGGCGATGGACATCGCCTCCGGCATCGACGAAGTCGCCCTGGCCGATCCTTCGCTCGGATTCCGTGCGCTTTTCCGCTGCGGGACGAGGCTGGGCAGGGCGGTGGTCGGCACGATGACCACGACGCTGCTTTTGGCCTACTCCGGCGGATACCTGACGCTGCTGATGGTGTTCGCCTCGCAGGGGACGAGCCCCGCCGACTTTCTCAATTCGACCGTGGTTTCGGCCGAAATCGTCAAGACGATCGTCGGCAGTTTCGGACTGGTGCTCGTAGCGCCGTTCACCGCCGTGGCCGGAGCCTGGTTCTGCTCCCGGCGGCAAAAGGCGGGCGATTGCCGCTGTTCGGCGGATTGACGGCGGCGGCGGATTTTGATACCATCCGTCAATCATGCTGTCGGGCTTGCCGCGCAGGCGAGGCGCTAATGAAGAACTAACGCGATTCTAACGCATGGCTCACGCAGGGTTGGGATAATGACGGCCGTTGATGCCGGTGTCGTCATTCTGACCTGCTGATGCCGGCGTCGCCATTGGGACAAGTAACGGAGGGAATGCAGATGAACCTGAGGATTTGCCTGTCAACGGCCCTTGCGGCCCTGGGAATGACGGCGGTTGCGAAGGATTTCTACTGGACGGGTCCGGCGTCGGGCGGTGCGCTGAAGACGCTCGCGAACTGGGCGGATGCGGACGGCGCCGAGCCGACGGAGATCGGCGAGTTTACGGGCTGCGGAATCGTCTTCACGAACGAGACGCCGATCAGCATTGTCAACGATTCCCACTCGGAGACGGCGGCGTGGACTCCGAAATCCATCCGCGTGACCAGGGCGGACGTGACTTTCTGCCCTCGGGACGGGAATCTCCGGTCCGTCACGTATCTGTGGGGCTATTGGACTGCCTATCCGACCATCGAAGTGGCCGCAGGGGCGACGTTTTCCTGCACCAATGGCTTTCGCATGGCCCATGGCAGCACCAGATTCATGAAGACGGGCTTGGGCGTGCTGGAGCTGAACGGCAACTTCGACGACGTGTCGTCGAGCTCTCAGACCACGGTCGAGGCAGGCGAGCTGCGGTTCGTCGCCACGTCCGACCTGTCCCCTCAGGTCCTCTCCACAAAGGTGATCGTGTCGGCGGGGGCGAAGCTGTCCATGGTCGGCAATTCCGTCAACCTGCACCGCAACGACACCAAGCAGACGGCGGCGCTGGAGCTGGGAGCCGGCGCCACGCTGGAGCTGAACGGCACGACCTGCACGGTGACCGGCCTGACCGGCGACGGCTCGGTGGTCGCGACGGCGGGGACGGCCTCCTACCTCGTCACCTGTTCGGACCTGGCATCGTTTGCCGGCACGCTTGCGGGCAACCTGTATCTGGCGACGCCGGCCGGCTCCGAGAATGTCGTGACCATCGGCGCCGACGCTTCGTTCCTGGACGACATCCTGGGCATCGCCCAACCGGACGGCTTTGCGTTCGCGACCGACGTCGGCTCGTTCGCCCTGAAGTACGTCGACGGCTCGAAGGGCGGCACGCTGCATCTGCGCGACACGGCGGGCGCGCCGATCGCGCTGACGACGGCGGTGGTGAATCCCGCCAAGCTGACGATCGACGGTCCGGGCAGCCTGACGGTGACGGCTTCGGTGCAGTTCGTGTCGTCCAGGTACCTGGCGACCGGCGAGCTCCGCGTGACGAGCGGCACGCTGCAGCTCGGCGACGCGACGGCAGGAAACGACTTCACCATAGGGGGGGGGGGGGCACCCGGCTTGATAGCCGTCGAATCGGCGGCGACGCTCCGGCTGCGGCCGGGCGAGTCGCACGTGCTCGCCGTGCCGGTCCGCTGCGACGGGGCGCTGCGGGTCTATTCCGACAACGCCGGCCGGCGGGTGACGTTCTCCGACCTGCGGAATCTGACGGCGGATGGCGTCATCAGCGAGTTCGGCTCCGAATCCGTCGGCAACTGGGGCCTGTCCGGCGGTCAGGCGGCGCTGCCGGAGAGCCTGATCGTCAGGCAGCGCTCGGCGTATGCCGAGCTGATCTCCGGCGGGAGCTGGGCCGGGGCTTTTTCGCTGACGCCCTTTAACGGAATGCGCACCTTGGCGCAGCCGGCTTACGTGAGCGTTTCGGGAGCCTACGGCTGGAACTCGGTCGAAGTGACCGGCGGGTTTTTCAAGACCTCGCTTGGCTTGGGCATGAAGAACCTGTATCTGCGCGGCGGCAGGGCGGACATCAAGTCCAGATGCTGGATGTGCGTCGGGGACAGGCCCTTCGCGGACGGCGGGCGTTCCCAGCTCGTCTTCGACGGCGGCCTGGCGACGATGTCCCGGACGAGCGGCGAAACGTATCTCCGCCTTTTCGACACGACCGCTGCGAATGTCGCCCGGACGGTCGTGTACGTCACGGACAAGGGCGGTCGCCTGTGGATTCGGGACGATGTTGACGGTACCGGAATGTGCGATTTCTACTGCAGCGTTCCGATTGAGGTCTGCACGAACGTGGTGGAGAGCGGTCGGTTCGAGCTGCGTCACTCCGGCGTCGTCGAGCTCCAGTGTCCGATGCAGCTGAACGGCCCGGTCGTCGTCGCAGACGGCGAATTCCGGATGACGGCCTCCAACGTCGATCCGGAGACCGGGTCCCTGACCGGTGCGGGCGAACTGACGCTCGCCAACGCGACGCTCCGGCCCTACGACACCTCGGCCTCGCTGGCGGTCGCGGTCCCCGGCGGCCTGGCGTTCGCCGGCGGCGCACTGGTCAAGCTCTCTTCGACGAAACATCACGCGCTGACGGTCGGCGCCCTGCGCCGGTCGGGTCCCGGCAGTGCGCTCATGGTCTATACGAGCGACACGTCGCTGCCGTTCGGCGAGGCAGACGGTCCGTCCTTCAAGGTGACGACGGCGCCGGCGAACGATCCGGCGACGGGGGCGATTGCCCTGCCGGTCTTCGTGGCGACGGGCAGCGACCAGCGCTATGCCGGCTTTGCCCGCTATGATGCGGAGCTGGGGCTGGTGCCGTTCACGGACTATGCCGACGACTTCGGCCAGGCGGCGGCCGACAGGTATGTGCGGCTGGGCAAGAGTGGCGCGTCCATCGGCAAGGGCGAGACGGTCGAGGTGGCGGGACTGTGCTTCACCCAGACCTCGTGGGCCCATGTCAACCTGAGCGATGGCGCCTGCCTCAAGGTCGGCAACGGGACGGATCCGGCGGCCATTCTCCTGGATGTCGGCGGCTGCCTGAACGGCGACGGCGGCACGGTTGACTTCGGCGGCTCGGAGGGCCTCTTCGTCATTCCGACGTCCCATCAGGGTACCGCGAACCAGATCGGCGTCAGGCTGTCGGGCTCGAACGGCGTCTCCTACTTCTGCTTCAACAATTCGACCGACCAGAAGGTCGCCGTCAACAACGCGAACGACTATGCCGGCCAGACGCACGTCTGGGGCGTCGACCTCTATGCGCAGCACGCCGCCGCCTTCTCGTCCGGCGAGGTCGTCGTCGGCGCCGGCTGGGGACGCGGCGGCCGCGTCATCTTCAGCTGTGAGGGCGCGACCTTCGCCAACGCCTTCACGGTCGGCGGGCGCGGCAATTCCCACACGACGGATTCCTCGTCCGTGTATGGCGACGACTTCCTGAACTACCGCCGCGGCGCGCTGAGCTTCGTCAGGAACGCGACGGTCTCGGGCGCGGTCAGGCTGACGGAGGAGACGCGCGTGACCGTTTCGCCCGACGTGACGGGCGTCATTTCGGGCGTCGTCTCCGGCGACAAGCTCGAAGTGTACCGACCGCTTCCCGACCGGGAGCCCGGCGAGCTGCGCCTGACGGCCGCGAACGCCTACACCGGCGGCACCGAGGTCGTCGCCGCGAACCTGACGCTGGCGACCGGCGACTCCGCCGGCACGGGCGAGGTCGTGCTCGACCAGTCGGTCCTGACGTTCGCCAACGCGTCCGCGACGACGTTCGCGAACAGCCTGCGGGGTACGGGCGCCGTGCGCCTTTCCGGTGCGGGCGAGGTGACGTTCGCCGGCGACACGACGCGCTTCTCCGGCTCGCTCGACCTGACGGAGCGCCGCTACGTGTTCACGTCCGTGCCGCCGTTCTCGTCCGTCCGCGCGGCGGCGTCGCGCGTCGAGATCACGCTGGCCGCACCGGGCGACTACGACCTGAGCGGCGTGACGTTCGAGGGGCAGGTGACGCTCGTGCTCGCGCCCGGCGCGACGATCGACCTCAAGGGCGGCACGCTCGACGTCTGGCGCTTCCGCGGCGACCGGTCGGCCGTCAGCGGCACGGTGCGGACGCAGGTCCCCGACCGCACGGGCCTGCTGCTGCTGGTGCGGTAAGGGGGCGGTTGCGGACGACAGGTGCGGCCTGCGTACGGGCAGGCGGAGGTGTTGCATGGGTTGGGGGATGAGAACGTCGTTTCTGTGCGCAGGCGTTGCGGCAATCGCCGTTGCGGCAAACGCCGCCGTCGAACTGCCGGCGGCCCGGCTGACGCGCGGTGGCACCACCTTCGACTTTGCGAAGCTTTCGGCCGACCGGTTCGCGTCGGCCTTCGATCCGGAACGCAACCTGCTGACGAACGCGCCCGCCGGGCGAATCGTCGGCACCGTGAACTACGCGTTCAAGGTTCCCCGGACGAACGGCGGCCGCTGGCGCCTGTCCTGCCGCTACCGGTTCGTCCGTGCGCGGCCGGAAGCGGAAATGGGCGCCATCTTCCGCGTCTCGCCCGGCGGCTATTCCAGCTATCACGCGCTGGAGACCGGACACGAATGGGGCATGCTCTCCGACGTGGCGACGCTCGAACCCGGCGCCGATACGGTCAGGCTGATGCTGCGCGCGCCGGGGAAGGAGAACGCCGTCTTCGAGATCAAGGACATGACCTTGACGGACGAGACGCCTCAGGCGCCGATTGAACTCCGCGGCACGACCTGGGAGCGGCTCGACGGCGCGTTTGCCGTGCCCGAGGGACAATGCGTCGCCGTCGAAATGGTCTGGCGCAAGTCGGATCCGCAGGTCGCGTACGCCGCCAAGGACTTCACGGCCCGCGTCGAGCTGCCGCCTGGCATCGAGTACGTCGGCGCCTCCTACGCCGATCCGGCGACGGTCCGGACCGAACGCCGCGACGACGGCTCGAGCGTGACCACGTTCGGGTTTGCGCGCAACGCGCCGATGCCCGGCAGCAAGCACGTCACCTGGAACACGCTCGTCACGCTCGTCCGCGGCGCGCGCAAGGCGGGCCGCTGCGGACAGGGGTCGGTCGTCATCGTCTGCCGCCGGGACGACCGGACCTTCGAAACCCGGTCTTCGCCCATCGACTTCCGCGTGACGCCGCGCATTACGGCGCAGGTCCCCCGGCACTACCAGAACGGCTGCCTGCCGGGCAACTCCCTCTGTCGGATGGCGGAGGCGGATCCGGCGGCCGCCTGCGCCGCAGTGCAGTCGATGACCGAGTTCGGCGTGACCTGGCTCGCCGACGCGCCCTCGCCGAACGTCTATGCGGCGTGGCGCCAGGCCGGCATCCGCACCATCACCCCCAACGTGCACCATATGGTGGACGGCTACGTGATCGGTCCCCGGCACATCCGCCCCGACGACATCCGGTTCGTCAGCATGGAGCCGGGATCCGACCGGCAGACCCTGTCCGGCGAGGCGGTCTGCCCGGTCACGATCTACGAAGGCTCGGCGTATCTCACCAACTCGGTCGTCCCGACGATCCGCAAGCTGCTGCAGGCTGCGGACGGCGCCTGGGTGAACTGGGAACCGGCGCGGTTCTTCGGCAGGGGCTGCTTCTGCGACCGCTGCTGTCGCAAGTTCGCCGAACATCTCGGCCAGCCCTACGCGGAGGTTCGGGCGAAGTGGCCGAATGCGGTCCGCAAGCAGGGCGAGTGGCACGCCCAGTGGCAGGAGTTCCGCTCCCTTCAGCTGGCTGCGGTGACGAAAGCCTGCGACCGCATCGTCGCGGAAGCGACGGCCGGCGGGCGGTCGATCGGGCTGATTCCCGGCGTCGCCTGGGTCGAGATGTCGAGCTGGTGGCGTCCGCGCAACTATCCGGCGGAGGGACGGGCGATCGACTACGCGGGCGGCATGCGGTGGATGTGTCCGTGGGGGCCGTACGCGGCCTGGGAGTCCGACTCGCCCTATATGCCCGCCAAGCGCAAGCCGCTGTGCCATTTCTTCGCGGCGAAGGACGTGCGCGCGACGGTTGACGCCGACTATCCGGCGGACCGGCGGCCGAAGCTGATGGCGCTGCCCCAGGGCCATCAGTGCGGCGGCTGGCTGACCCAGCCCGAATGGCTCGGCATGGCGCTCGACAGCTACTTCTTCCACCGCTTCGAGGCGACGCTCGCGTACTTCTTCCCGCGCGGCTACGACGCCCGCTACTGGGAGCGCTATGCGGACGCGACGACGCGCGCGGCGAAGTACGAGCCGTTCGTCCTGTCCGGCCAGTTGGCCGACGGCAGGATTGCGGTCGAGCCGGCGTCCTCGGCCTACGCGACCCCGTGCAGGCGCATCTCCGGCTGGCTGCCGGACGAGCGGGACTGCAGCCTGCTCCAGACCGTCGCCTATGAAAGGGACGGGCGCGTGATCGTCGCGGCGATGAACTTCTGGGAGCGGGGCGAGGCGTTCTTCCGGCTGAAGGTCGCCGGGCTGGGGCCGACCGTGACCGTCGTCGACGAACACGGCGTGTTGCGCGCCAAGGACCGCCGACAGCCGACCTGGTCGGGCGCGGAACTCGCGGCGCAGGGCGTGGAGCTCGTCGTGCCGGCGCAGCGCACCGTCGTCTTCGAGTTCCGCCCCGGCAAGGACGCGGCGGACGCCAGGAGCGTGCTGACCGACGGGCAGCTCCGGGACTATTTCCGGCAGCGCAGGGACGAGCTGGAGCGGGAGGCCGCGAAGGACGCCGCCGACGAGGCGCTGCGCGGTCCGCTCAAGAAAGACTACATGCCGAACATCTGACGCCGACAAGGCGGCAGTCTGGAGGTTGCGAGATGCGATACTGGCCGATGGCTGTCTGTGCCGCCGCCGCGCTGCCGGCGGCGGTTCTTGCCGCTCCGCGTCTGCCGGCGGTCTATACCGTGCCCGGCGAGCTGGACATGCTGCTCAAGAGCGGACACATCCAGGGCATGGACTGCACTGCCAACGCCGTCTACCTTTCCCATGCGGAGGGCATCGTCAAGCTCGACTGGCGGACCGGGCGGGTGCTGGCGAAGACGGAGACGCCGGCGCACCTCGGCGACATCTGCTGCCACGACGGCCGCATCTACGGCGCGTTCGGACGCTGGCACGGGACGGAGCGGGCGCCGGTCTCCGAGATCCGCGTATGGGACGAGTCGCTCAAGCCCCTGAAGAAAATCGACTGCTCCGCCCCGGACGTGCGTTGCGTCGACGGCGTCACGGTCTGGCAGGGCGAACTGTGGGTGGGCCTCGACAACCACGCGTGGCGCGGGAAATGGGACCATCCGCCGCACGACTACGCCGACTTCTCGCGTTTTCGGCTGCCGGACCTGCAGCCGCTGGCAAGGCGTCGGCTCTCGCTCGGCTACGCCATCCGCTACGGACCGCAGTGTCTCGGCACCGACGGCGAACGGCTGCTGGTCGCCAATTACGGCGCCGGACCGGCGGAGGGCAATCCGCATGGCTTCAACTTCACCCGGGCGGACGCCGGCT
>JBJEWA010000037.1:0-3992 GCA_051884805.1 Kiritimatiellia bacterium
TCGCTAAATCTACACGTTCCCACGGCCATCAAAAAGAGGTTTTGCAATTACCTCGTCCGTCCCCATGAACTCGCCCATCGTCGCCTCGCCCGCATGGCTGATGCCCCGGCGGGCGACGACCTGAACGGCGGTGAGCAGGAGAATCTTCGCGTCCAGCCAGCACGACCGGCTGTCCACGTAATCGACGTCGTAGCGGAACTTCGTCTCCCAGTCGAGCGCGTTGCGGCCATTCACCTGCGCCCATCCGGTGATGCCGGGCAGGACCTCGTGCCGCCGGTTTTGCACGGGCGAATAGCGCGGCAGGTAGCGCACGGGCAGCGGACGCGGCCCGACGAGCGACATTTCGCCCTTCAGCACGTGCCAAAGCTCGGGCAGCTCGTCGAGCGACGTCGCCCGCAGCCACCGGCCGAAGCGCGTCAGCCGCTCGGCATCCGTCCCCGGACCCTCGCGCATCGACCGGAGCTTGTACAGGCGGAACGGCCGCCCACCTCTGCCGGTGCGCTCCTGCGCGAACAGCACGGGACGGCCGAGGTTCAGGCGGACCAGCGCGGCGGCGACGCCCAGCAGCGGCACCCAAAGCGGCGCCAAGGCAAGAACCAGCAGCAGATCAAAAACCCGTTTCATTCCTCAGCACCTTGGGGACAGACCCCACATGAGGCCCGAAAACATTGGCTGAAACGGGGTCTGTCCCCAGCGGTAAAACGGGGTCTGTCCCCAGCGGGACCGCCCGGCGGCTGTCCAACCACGCCTCATCTGCCTGCATTCCCCTTCTTGATTTCCTTGATCTGATCGCGCAGATAGGCCGCCCGCTCGAACTCCAGATTGTCCGCCGCCTCCAGCATATCCCGCGTGAGTTCCTCCAGCAGCTGGTCGGACGGAAGGTCGGGCAGGCGGGCGACCGGGCGGCCGGGAATCCGCGCCTCCTTCCGGAACACGTATGCCGACTCGTTGATCGCGCGCTTCACCGACTTCGGCACGATGCCGTGCTGCGCATTGTACGCAAGCTGCCTGTCGCGATGGTTCCTGGTGATGCGCAGGAGATCGCGGATGGCGTCCGTCTGGTGGTCGGCGTAGAGAATGACGCGGCCCTTCTCGTGCCGCGCCGTGCGGCCCGCCGTCTGCACCAGCGAGGTGGTCGAACGCAGAAAGCCCTCCTTGTCGGCATCCAGAATCGCCACCAGCGCGACTTCGGGCAGGTCCAGCCCCTCGCGCAGGAGGTTGATGCCGACCAGCACGTCGAACTCGCCCTTGCGCAGGCGCTGCAGGATCGCCACCCGCTCGATGGCGTCGATGTCGCTGTGCAGGTATTCGACGCGGACGCCCGCCTCGTGGAGATAATGGGAAAGGTCCTCCGCGCTGCGCTTCGTCAGCGTCGTCACGAACACGCGGTCGCCGGCCTTCGTCACCGTGTCGATTTCCGCAATCAAGTCGTCAATCTGCCCCTTCAGCGGCCGGATCTCGATTTCCGGATCCAGCAGGCCGGTCGGACGGATCACCTGCTCGGCGACCGTCTTCGCCTCCGAATACTCGTAGTCGCCCGGCGTCGCCGAACAGTAGACGATCTGCCCGACCTTGGCGTTGAACTCGTCGAAGGTAAGCGGGCGGTTGTCCTTCGCGCTCGGGAGGCGGAAGCCGTAGTCGACGAGCTTCGTCTTCCGCGCCTGATCGCCGTTGTACATCGCCCGAAGCTGCGGAACGGACACGTGGCTCTCGTCGATGATCGTCAGGAAGTCCTCGGGGAAGTAGTCGATCAGGCACTCGCCCGCCGTGCCGGGGGCGCGCCCCGTGAGCGGACGCGAATAGTTCTCGATGCCGTTGCAGTAGCCGAGTTCGCGCATCATCTCAAGGTCGTACTCGGTGCGCTCGCGCAAACGCTGCGCCTCCAGCAGCTTATTCTTCGCGGCGAAGAACTGGAGCCGCTCGGCCAGCTCGGCCTCGATGCGTGCGAACGCCGCCTCGAAGCGGTCCTTGCCCATGACGAACTGCTTCGCCGGGGTGACGACCACCGCCGGCATCGACACGCCGCACTTGCCCGTCAGGGGATCGAGGTCGCGGATCGAATCGACCTCGTCGCCGAAGAACTCGATGCGGACCGCCTTCGTCTCGTAGGCGGGAAAGACGTCCAGCACGTCGCCGCGGACGCGAAACGTCCCCGGCTGGAAGTCAAAGTCGTTGCGCGCATACTGCGCCTCGACCAGCCGTGCGACGATCTCGCTCCGGCCGCCGCCCCGCTCCCCGACCGCGATCTTGACGGCCAGGTCGCGGTATTCGTCGCTCTCGCCCAGACCGTAGATGCAGCTCACCGACGAGACGACGATCACGTCCTTGCGGGCGATGAGCGCATTGGTCGCCGCCAGGCGGTAGCGCTCGATCTCCTCGTTGATGGCCGCGTCCTTCTCAATATAGGTGTCGGTCTGCGGAATGTAGGCTTCCGGCTGGTAGTAGTCGTAGTAGGAAATGAAGTATTCGACGGCGTTTTCGGGGAAAAACTCCTTCAACTCGGCGAAAAGCTGGGCCGCCAGCGTCTTATTGTGGCTCAGGACCAGGGTCGGGCGGTTCCAGCGGGCGATCAGGTTCGCCAGCGTAAAGGTCTTGCCCGAGCCCGTCACGCCCTGAAGAATCAGGCGGTCGTCGCCGCGCTTCAAGCCGTTGTACAGGGCCTCGATCGCCTCCGGCTGGTCGCCGGTGGGTTCGAATTTGGACCGCAGCTTGAAGAGACCGCCCATTGGCGCTCATTATAGCAAATACCCCCTTGCGCGACAACCGCCGATTGTGGTATACTACGCGGCACTTGACCGTTCGGGTGTGGCGCAGCGGTAGCGCAGTTGACTGTTAATCAATTGGTCGCTGGTTCGAATCCAGCCACCCGAGCCAAGCGAAAACCGGCAATGCCGGTTTTTCTTTTTTCCCGCCGCCGCTTTTGCCCGGGCGCGGCGCCTAGTCGTACTGCTTCATGTCGGCTTCGACGCGGCGCTTGGTCGCCTCGTCCGGCGCGACGACGATGCCGCGGAGTTCGCACGGCGCCCAGTTATTCGTCCAGGACGTGTCGCGAAACGCCGCCTCGAAAGCCGCCTGGTCGGGCATCACGTCATCCAGCGTCCCCATGCGTCCGTCCGGTCCCCGCGAGTAGAGAATCGGGTGGCCGCCCTCGGGGCGCGTCTCGTAGACGTAGTCGCGGCCCCACGGGTCCTTGACGATATGGTTGACGTAAGGGCCGTCCCAGCCCTTGTGCCGGCGGCGGATCTGGCGGATTTCCTCCGGACGGCGGAAAGCCAGCACCGCCAGCCCCTCCTCGGTCGTCGGATACTCGCCGACGTGGAACTTGTAGCGCCCCAGGGCGACCGACAGCGAGTCCATCGCCTTGCGCGCCATCAGGTCGCTGCGTTCGATGCGCTGCCGGCCAAGCGACAGGCGGCCCTTGGACGCCGACAGCACGAGCGCACCGACGATTGCGAGGACGAACACGGCGGCGGCGTAGAAGAGCGGGCCCCGTTTCAGCGTCGGCGCACCGGATCCCTGCAGGGCCGCCTGCTTCAGCTCGTACTCGCGGGCAATCGCCTTCACCGCCGCCTTCGTCGACTTGCGGTGCATCGGGGCCGTCGTCTCGCCGGCGGCGGGACGCTTCGGCCGGAACTTTTTTCTGAGCTCGTTGTAGTCAACCATGGTCGTCTCCCCCCGGCTTGCACCCGGCCCCGCCCGCCGCCGACGGCGCGTCAGGCAATCCGTTCGAGAATCAGCGGCGCCGGACCGGGCGCGGCGGCGCCGATGGCGAAGGCGCCGAGCAGTTCGGCCGCCGCGCGTTCAAGCCCGTCGGGATCGGTCGACTTCACCAGCGTCGCCAGCGGCGAGCCGACGGACACCCGGTCGCCGACGCCGACCGCCAGCTCGACGCCGGCCAGCGGATCGATCCGGTCGCCGGGCCGTTCGCGCCCGGCGCCGAGCCGCAGCGCGACCCGGGCCACCTTCTCCGCATCGATGTCCGTCACGAAGCC
>JBJEWA010000038.1:0-3969 GCA_051884805.1 Kiritimatiellia bacterium
GAATGGTCCGGCTGGAGCGTCGAACACGAGCCGGGCGCGGACGGCGGCTTCACGCCGTCACCTGACAATCCGCGCAAACGCGCGCTCCTCAAGGGCTTCGCCTCCGCCAGCTCGGACGGTCGGCGCCGATAGCCGCCTGCCGCTGAACCGCGAACAGGATTCGCTCGGTATCCTCACGAACCAGAATGGATAATGTCATGGAAGGTCGTTGCTTGTCCAGCCGTCGCCGTCAACCTGCCCGTGCGGAGGCTTCCGCGCCTTCGACGAAAAGGGAAGGCATGCCCGAAACGCGGACAACGGATCTGACGTCGGTGCTTTCGGGCGAACTCATCGGGCTGGACTGGCTCCGGCGCGTGACGTGCCTTGAGACGGACAGCGCCGTCCGCACGGACTGGCACGCCCACGACTACACGGAGCTGATCTGCTGCCTCAAGGGCGAACACGTCTACGAACTCGAGCGTCGCGCACCGACCACGCTGTGCGCGGGCATGTGCCTCGTCGTGCCCGCCGGCAAGCGGCACCGCCTTTTGGATTCGATCGATGCGCCTGGTCGCCGGCTTGGGCTGGCGATTCTGCCCCGGAACGCGCGGCGGCAGCGCCTCGGCGTCTTCACCTCCGCCGACCTGCGGGAACTCTACGCGCGGCTGCTGGCGAAACGGTGCCTCTCGTTTGCCTGCCCGCAGGAAGCGCTCCGGCAGTTTCGCACCCTGGCCGAATTCGTCGCGCGCGACCGGGAGTCCGTGGCGCCGCAGGAATGGTGCGTCGCCCGCATCGCCTGCTGCTCGATCCTCGCGAGCGTGGCGCTCGCAAGGGATTCCGAGGAAACCGGTCTCCAGCCGTTCGAGATCGCCGAGGCCGTCCGCTACATCCGCGACCATGCGCACGAGGCGCTCAACCTTGACGACCTCGTGCGTCACGTCGGCTACAGCCGGGCGCGTTTCTTCGACCTGTTCAGGAAGCACACGGGGCTGACCCCGCACGACTACTGGCTGCGGCGGCGGATCGAGCTCGCGAAAGCGGGGCTGAAGAAGACGGCCAGGGGAATCGGCGCCGTCGCCCGCAGCTGCGGGTTCCCGGATGTCGCGTCCTTCTCCCGCGTCTTCCGCCGCTATGTCGGCGTTCCCCCGACGGCGTTCCGCCGACAGCGGTCCGGCGACTGACGCTTGGCTGGATGTCGCATGGATTTTTTGTCGCCGATCATGTGGTATAATGGCCCGCGAAAGAAAGGTGTTCGATGAACGGGAAAATCTTTTCGGGACTCATTCCGCCGATGGTGACGCCGCTGGACGAAAGGCGTCGGCTGGACAAGACGGGCGTGAAGAACATGGTCGGTCACCTGCTGCAGGGCGGGGTGGACGGGATATTCCTCCTCGGCACGACGGGCGAGGGGCCGCACCTCTCCTATGCGCTCCGCGAGGAGCTCGTGAGGGAGACGTGCCGGCTTGTGAAGGGACGCGTGCCCGTCCTCGTCGGCATCACGGAGACGGATCTCGAGGACGCGCTCGCCTTTGCGAAGAAGTGCAGGGCCTTGGGCGCGGCGGCGGTCGTCGCGGCGCCGCCGTACTACTTCCGGCTGACACAGGCGGAATGCGTCCGCTGGTTCACGGAGCTGGCCGACCGCTCGCCGCTTCCGCTCGTTGTCTACGACATGCCGGCGCATACGGACACGGTAGTCGATCCGGCGACGATCGTGAAGCTCGCCGCGCACAGGAACATCGTCGCGATGAAGGACTCCTCCTCGATCATCGCGCTTTTCAACAAGTTCCGCCTGGCGCTCGAACCGTTCAACGACAAGTTCTCGCTTTTCATGGGGCCGGATGAGGCGATGGGCGAGGCGGTCGCGCTCGGGGCGGACGGAGGGGTCTGCACCGGTGCGAACCTCTGGCCGGACGTCTTCAAGGCGATGTATCTCGCGGCGAAGGCCGGCGACGTCGCCAAGGTCGCGAAGCTTCAGCGCTTCACGACGATGAGTTCGTATCTGCTCTACGGACTGGGATCTGGCCAGATCGGCTTCCTGCAGGGCGTCAAGGCGGCGCTCGCGGAAATGGGGCTCGTCAAGAACGTCCTTGCCGCGCCATTCGTGCCGTTCGCCGGCCGGGAGCTTGCTCCGGTCAGGGCCGCGGTGAAGACGCTTAAGGCCGAATATCGCCAGCTTCCGTTGTGAGCGCCGTCGATCACGCCATCATTGCAGTCTATCTCGCCGGAACGACGCTGTTCGGCTGCAGTTTCTATTTCCGGCGCAAGGGCGGCGGGGCGCGGGCGTTCATGACCGGCGGCGGAACGCTGCCCACCTGGGCGATTGCGCTCTCGGTGTTCGCGACCTTCGTCTCGTCGATCTCTTTCCTGGCCTTGCCGGAAGGTGCCTTTGGCCCCGAAGGGTGGCGAGGCTGGGTCAATTCGATTACGGTGCCGATCGCGACGGTCTTTGCGGCGATCTGGTTCGTGCCGTTCTACCGGCGGGCGACGAGCGTCTCGGCCTATTCCTTTCTGGAGGAGCGTTTCGGCGTCTGGGCGCGCATCTACGCGAGCGTGTGCTTCCTCGTGATGCAGTCGATGCGGTCGGGGGTCATCCTGCTGTTGCTGGCGATCCTCGTCAACCAGCTGCTGGGCTTCTCGTGCGAGACGATCATCGTCGTCACGGGGCTTGCGACGATGCTCTATTCGATGCTCGGCGGCTTCTCCGCCGTCGTGTGGGCGGATGCCGTCCAGTCGCTCGTGCTGATCGGCGGCACGCTGGTCTGCATCGTGTGCCTGTTGCTCGGCATCCCCGACCTGCCGGAGGGCTTCCGCGCGGCTTTCTCGGCGGGCAAGATGTCGATGGGCGCGTTCACGGTTGCCGACTGGTCGACCAACACCTTCTGGGTCATGTTCGCGTTCTCGATCTGCATCAACCTCCAGAACCTCGGCATCGACCAGTGCTATACCCAGCGGTATATCGCGGCGCGGGACGAGCGTTCCGCGCGCCGGTCGATCTTCGTCTCGGCTTGGCTGTATCTCGGCGTGACGCTGCTCTTCACGCTGATCGGCACCTTGCTGTGGATGTTTGATCGGGTCAATCCCGGGGTGATCCCCGAGGGCGTGCGCGCCGCTGCGGTGTTCCCGTGGTATATCATCCATCGACTGCCGGTCGGCGTCTCCGGGCTGATGGTCTCGGCCATCATCGCTGCGGCAATGTCAACGATAGCGGCGACGCTCAATTCGGGCTCGTCGGTTCTGCTCGAAGACTACTGGAAGCGCTTCGCGAAGCGCTGGGCGAACGAGGGTTCGAACCTGTTGTTTCTTCGCTTCACGACCGTGGCGCTTGCTGTCTTTTCAATCGCCATCGCGTTGGGGATCTTCTGGTTCGCGGACGGGATGTCCGTGCTGTCGGTTTGGTGGACGATCCTGAGCGTCTTTTCCGGCGGTATGCTCGGGCTTTCCCTGATCGGCGCCTTTTCGCGAGGGACGAGGTCTTCGCACGCGCTTTTGGCCACGGCGGTCGGTTTCCTGCTGACGCTTTGGGTGACGGTCGGGCAGCAGGCGCTGCCATTGCCAATCGGCTTTCATCCGAACCTTTCGATTGTGTTTGCGACGCTCTCGATCGTTCTGATCGGCTTTACGCTCGGCGCCTGTATGCCCGGTCCCAGAACTTCAGCCAATAAAAGAAGGGGACAGACCCTCAAAAGAAGGGGACAGGCCCTTCGCGATGTGGCGAAAACCGGCGGTTGACCGGCGATTCCCGTCGCTTATCGCCTTGTGCCGCCGATTCCCGAATCTTACGAAATCGCAAGATTGTCGTAATAAAAGAAGGTGTAAAATGAGGGGACAGACCCTCTGCGATGTGACTAAAATCGGCGGATGACCGGCGATTCCCGCTGCTTATCGCTTTGTGCCATCATCCCAGAGTCTTACGAAATCGTAAGGTTTTCGTAAGGTTTTCGTAAGGCTTTTTCCTGTTCGATCTGCCATAATTCTCCCCGTCCGGCGGAA
>JBJEWA010000039.1:0-17638 GCA_051884805.1 Kiritimatiellia bacterium
CCCGGCTCAAGCGCAAGCCAAACCAAGATTTCCGCAGATAATTCTCATTTCAAGCATGGGGGACAAGCCCACCACCCAAGCCTTCGTCTTCCACGGCCATGAACTGAGAATTCTATGCGGAAATATTGTCTTGTGTGGGGTCTGTCCCCAGCCTCACGGGCCTCGTTCGGGGGCTTGCCACGGCGTGAGGTCACGCCGGGTACTTGGCTGGGAGAGTGGGCTGGCCAACAGAGTACCCGCAGCGCCCTCGCTGCGTGGCGTGGTAACGGTCGCCGGGTGCTGGGGCTGGGCAGCGCCCCGGCGTGGGGTCACGCCGGGTACTCGGCTGGGGCCGCAAGTGGGGTCTGTCACCAATCCCACATGTGGGGTCTGTCCCCGGCTCAAGCGCAAGCCCAAACCAAGATTTCCGCAGATAATTCTCATTCAAGCGTGGGGACAGGCCCCACCCAAGCCTTCGTCTTCCACGGCCGTGAAATGAGAATTCTATGCGGAAATATTGGCCTGTGTGGGGTCTGTCCCCAGCCTCACGGTCGCCGGGTACTAGGCTGGGAGAGTGGGGCTGGGCAGCGCCCCGGCGTGGGGTCACGCCGGGTACTGGGCTGGGAGAGTGGGGCTGGTCGGGAGAGTACCCGCAGCGCCCTCGCTGCGGGGCGTGGTAACAGTCGCCCGGGTACTGGGCTGGGCGGCGCCACGGCGTGAGGTCACGCCGGGTACTAAAGGCTGGGAGAGTGGGGCTGGGTCCCGCCATGGCGTGAGGTCACGCCGGGTACTAACGGGGAACCCTTGCGCTGGGTAGCGCCCTGGCTAACCGCCGAAAGTGCCGGCGAGCGTTCCCTTGAGGTACGCCCAGGCGATGTCGGGGCGACGGTGCTTCAGGGCGACCCAGCCGTAGTAGACGACGGAGAGCGGCGCAAAAACGAGGGCGACGCTGAGGGCCTGCAGGCGGGTGAAGTGCTTGCGGGCGAAGCGCAGGCGGTTCCGCGCGAAGCAGTAGGTTCGGTAGGGCTTCTCGATGCCGAGCCGGCGAAGGGCGGGAACGCAGCCCGGTTCAAGAAAGCCGTAGTGGTCGGTGCGCGCCGTCGTCGAAAGGAAGTTCTTGTAGCCGGCTTCGAGGAGCAGCCAGCCGAAATCAGACTCCTCGAAGATCTGCTCGTACCGCTCGTCGAATCCGCCGACCTTTGCAAAGGCGGCGCGCGGCACCATGAAGCCGTTGGGGTAGTAGGTCGTCGGGAGCGTAGTCTGCCGGGTGACGGCTTCAAGCTCGGCGAGCGGCAGGTTCGGGTGGAAGTCCGCCGGCCGGGACGTCCAGCGGTTGAAGTCGCTGCCGAGCGACCAGATGACGCTCTCGCGTCCGGAGCGCCGGTGAATCGCCATCGGGGCGACGAGGCCGGCTTGCGGATGGTCGGCGAAGACCTTCAGCAGCTCGGTCAGGATGTCGGCATGAACGAGGTTGTCGTCGTCCAGAAAGAGGAAATAGTCGCCTTTGGCTGCCGCTGCGCCCCGGTTGCGGGAGACGGCCTGAAACGAATTTTTCGCGTTCCGCAGGCATTGCACGCGAGGGTCGCCGCCGAAGCGGCGGACGATCTCGCCCTGCGTATCGTCGGGCGAGCAGTCGTCGACGACGATGATTTCGAGGGCGGGGTAGTCCGTCGCCAGCACGGAGGCGACGCAGTCGGCGACCATTTTCGCGCGGTTGTAGGTCGGGATGATGACGGAGATGGACGGAACGCTGGACGTCATGCCTGAATTGTACCAAAATCCGGCGGTGGCGGCAAAAGGCCGGGTGCCCTCGTGCGCCGCAACGCAATATGATATAATTACCAAAACATGGCGAAGAAGCTCATACTTCTGGGGGCGACGGGGTCGATTGGCGCGAGTGCGCTCGACGTCGTGCGGACGCATCCCGGCGATTTCCGGATTGTCGCCGTCTCGGCCCTCAGGTCGCGGGAGCGGTGCGAAGCGATTGCCCGCGAGTTCGGGGCGAAGGCCTACGTCGGCGCAGACGCGGCCGTGCGGGCCGTTGAGGAGAACGATGCCGACATCTGTCTCGTGGCCACGGTCGGGGCGTCCGGGCTGCAGCCGACGGTCGTCGCCATCGAGCGGGGCATGGATGTCGCGCTCGCCACCAAGGAAGTTATGGTGATGGCGGGCGAGCTGGTGACGGCCATGGCCCGGCGCAACGGCGTGCGGTTCCTGCCGGTCGATAGCGAGCACAGCGCGATTTTTCAGGCGCTGCAGGGCGGTGCGGACGGCACGCGCCTGCAGACGCAGGCCGTTGACAAGCTGATTCTGACGGCGTCGGGCGGGCCTTTTCTCGACGGGCCGGCCGACTTGTCGTCGGTGACGGTCGAGCAGGCGCTGAACCATCCGCGCTGGCAGATGGGCCCGAAGGTGACGATTGATTCGGCGACGATGATGAACAAGGGCTTCGAGATTCTGGAGGCGCACTGGCTTTTCGACGTGCCGGTGCGCGACATCGAAGTCGTCGTCCATCCCGAGTCCATCGTCCATTCGCTGGTGACGTACAGGGACGGTTCGACGCTGGCGCAGCTTTGTCCGCCCGACATGCGCGTACCGATCCAGTATGCGCTTTCCTGGCCGGACCGGCTGCCGGCCGAGCGGGCGCGGCTGGACCTGGCGGCGTTGGCGCAGCTGACGTTCCGCCGGCCGGATCCGGCGCGGTTCCCGTGCCTGCGGCTGGTCAAGGAGGCGTGCGAGGCGGGCGGGTGCGCGACGGCGGTCCTGGCGGCGGCCGACGAGTGGGCCGTCGACCGGTTTCTTGCGGGGAAGATTGCGTATACGGACATCGCCCGGACGGTCGAGCGCGCACTGGCGGCCGCGCCGCGGAGCGAACTGACCTCGATAGACGCGGTTTTCGCGGCGAGCGAATGGACAAGAGGGTTCTTAGGCTGACATGGAAATGCTCATTACCGCTGGCTACATCGTCGTCTGCGTGCTGCTGTTCGCGCTGGCGATCCTCATTCACGAGTTCGGCCACTTCATCGTCGCCCTGAAGCTGGGGCTGCGCGTCGAGGCGTTTTCGATTGGCTTTGGCGCGGCGCTCTGGAAGAAGCGGATCAACGGCGTCGAGTACCGCATCGGCGCGATTCCGCTCGGCGGCTACGTCTCGATTCCCGACGTCGATCCGGAGGGGACGAAGGCGCTGGAGGGCGGCGGAGCGGCGGATGCCGCCGTCCGGGCGAAGATCCCCGCGTGGAAGGAGTTGCTGGTGGCCGTGGCGGGGCCGTTCATGAATCTCGTCCTGGCGGCGGTGCTGGCGGTCGGGCTGGCGCTCGTGCCGGGCGCGAAGTTCGGCGTCGTGCCGCTGGATGTCGTCCGGGTCCTGCCGGGCGGTCCCGGCGAGAAGGCCGGGCTGCTGCCGGGCGACCGGATTGTCGCGGTCAACGGCAACCGCGTCGCCAGCAAGTCCGACTTGCAGACGGAGTTCCTCATCGCCAGGGGCCGCGTGTCGGAGCTGACCGTCATGCGTGGCGGCACCAACGCGGTGCTGTGCGCCGAGCCGAAGTTCGAGTCGGTCGGTCCCGTCGCCGAGATTCCGCTGCTCTACGTGGAGCTGGCCGCCGTCGAGGGCGGCGCGGGTGCGCCGTGGATGACCGACCGCAGTCCGCTGAAGCAGCTGGCGTGGGACGCGGGGTCGATCTTCCGCGTGCTGAAGGGCCTGGTGACGCCAAGCGAGTCGAAGGCGACGAGCCAGGCGATCGGCGGTCCGGTCATGATCGCCGAGGGGCTGTACTGCCAGGTCCGCAACAACGTCTGGGACGGCATCGGCTTTCTGCGCTTCCTCAACGTAAACCTGGCGGTCCTGAACCTGCTGCCGATTCCGGTGCTGGACGGCGGTCTCATCCTGTTTGCGCTGTTTGCGCTCGTCTGCCGCCGCCGCGTACCGGATTCCGTCGTCAAGTACCTGTCGCTGATCTTCATGGTGCTGCTGATGGGGCTGATGGGGCTGCTGATCCTGCGGGACGGTTGGCGGAGCTACCGGATCCACACTTACAAGGGGGCGGAGACGAATGCGGTCGGGTCGGCGGGCTGCGAGGTGATGACCAATGGGAACGGCAACGCGACAAGTCAGGGTCGGTAGTCTGCCGGTCGGCGGCGGTGCGCCGGTCAGCGTGCAGACGATGTGCAACGCCGATCCGCACGACGCGAAGGCGTGCCTCGGGCAGCTGCTGGGCTGCGCGGCGCTCGGCTGCGACCTCTTCCGGATGACGGTGCCGGATCTCGCGGCGGCGAAGGTGCTGGGCGAGGTCCGCAGGCAGTCGCCGATTCCGCTGGTGGCGGACGTCCATTTCGACTACCGGTGCGCGCTGGCGGCGATTGACGCAGGCACGGACGCCCTGCGGATCAATCCGGGCAACATCGGTTCGCGCGACCGCGTCCAGGCCGTCGCCCGGGCGGCGAAGGCGAAGGGCGTGCCGATTCGCATCGGCGTCAACGGCGGCTCGCTGGAAAAGGGCGAGACGCTGGTGAGTTCGGCCCTGAAGCATCTGAAGCTGCTGGAGGACGAGGGCTTCCGCGACGTCGTCATCAGCGCGAAGGCGAGCGACGTGCGGCAGACGCTCGCCGTCTACCGCGAGCTGGCGGAGCGGACGGACTGTCCGCTGCATCTCGGCGTGACCGAGGCCGGGACGCTGATTCCGGGGACGGTCCGCAGTTCGGTGGCGCTCGGCATCCTGCTCGCCGAGGGCATCGGCGACACGATTCGCGTGTCGCTGACGAACAAGCCGGAGAAGGAAGTCAAGGTCGGGCTGGAGATCCTCCGCGCCCTCGGCCTGCGGGCGCCCGGTCCGGCGATCACGAGCTGTCCGACCTGCGGGCGGACGAAGGTCGATCTCGTCCGCATCGCCGCGCAGGTGGAGGAGGCGCTGGAGACGCTGTACCGCGACCGTCCGGGGCGCAAGTTCCCGAAGGTCGCGGTCATGGGCTGTGCGGTCAACGGTCCCGGCGAGGCGAAGGGGGCGGATGTCGCCCTGTGCGGCGGCGACGGGGATTTTCTCCTGTTCGTCCGCGGCGAATGCGTCGGCCGGGCCAGCGAGGCGGATGCCGTCGGAAAGGTAATCGAACATGTCGTTTCTCTATAACAACGTCGCGGCCATCGTCGTCGCCGCCGTCGTGTCGCTGATGGCCTGGCTCTGGGGCGGGGTGCGCGGCGACCTGCTGGTCCGGACGGTTCCGTGGCTGTCTGTGATCCTGCTTGAGGTGCTTTTCTGCTATCCGCAGCGCCATCGCGGCGAGACGACGTACGAGGCGCGCGCGCGCCTGTGGCACGACCTGAAGCGCAGTCCGGTGTTCTGGGTCGCCTTCGGGCTGCTCGTCCTGCTGGCGATTCCCTTTGCGAACAACGGCCTGTGCCGGACCTGCGACGCGGCCCTGCTGGCGCAGGGCATCAAGGCGGACCCGCCGGTGCCCGGCCTGCCGTTCTGCGTGAACAGGATGGACCATCTGGACGTGTTCCTCTGGTTTGTCGTCACGCTGCTGTCGCTGGTGGTCGTCCATCACGGGCTGACGCAATCTGGCAAGCGGCTGGTGCTCGAGCTGATCGTCTGGAACGGCGCGGCGCTGGCCGCCTTTGGCTTCGCGCAGGGCGCGTCGGGTGCGCCGGGTCCGTTCTGGACGCCGCTGCCGGACGGTCGGCCGGACCCCGACTTCTTCGCGACCTTCGGCTATCCGAACCAGGCCGGCAGCTACTTCACCTCCCTGTTCGGCCTGGCGGTCGCGCTGTGGCGCGACCGGTGCGAGCGGGAGCGGCTTGAAGAGGCCGCGCTTGACTCCTCCTCGCGCTCCGCCGCCCAGGGCAAGAACTACGGGCGGTTCTGGCGTCGGCACTACTTCCTGATGCCGGCTGCCGTCTTCTTCTTTGCCGCGATCAACACGCTTTCCCGCGCCGCCATCGTCCTGGTGACGAGCCTGGCCGTCGTCTATTTCGCCCACACGCTGGTCGTCATCCTCTCGCGGATGAACAAGTCGCGGCGCGTCTTCGTCGGCGTCTGGAGCCTCGTCGTCTTCGGCCTGCTGGTTTTCTTCGTGTCGATCTCGATGCCGAAGACGATCCGCCAGGAGGTCGATTCGCTGGAGACGACGGAGATGCTCGACCGGGTGACCGGGCGTGGCCAGTATCATGCCGACGTCGCGACGGCGCTCTGGCACGACCATAAGCTGTTCGGATGCGGCGGCTGGGGCTACAAGCACTTCTGCCGCGCCAAGATGGAGGAACTGCAGCTCGACCCCCGCCGGATGCAGCTGGTCGGCGGCATCAACGTCCACAACGACTATCTCCAGCTGCTCGCCGAACACGGCGTGGTCGGCTTCGGCGCGCTGGTCGCGCTGGTCCTGCTGCTGCTCCGGCCCGTCGTCCGCCAGTGGCGCACCATGCTCCGGGACCTGCGCTTCAAGAAGGGCAAGAGCCTGCCGCCACGGCCGATGGCGATCTTCGTCCTGCCGGCGCCGGTCTTCTTCATTCTCGCCTCGTGCCTGGCCACGCTGATTCACGCTTTCGGCGACTGCCCGCTCCGCTCGGCCGCGACGCTGGCGCTCTTGATTGTCTCCCTGGCCGCGCTGCCCGGCTTCATGCCGGAGTGCGAGACCGAACGCCACCACCGCAGCCACCGCCGGTAGCGCCGGCCGGGCGCGGCCGCCAACCACCATCAACCCCCAAGCAGGATTACGACCATGCTCCACGTCAACGAAAACTACGCCAAGATCAAGCCGACCTACCTCTTCGCCGAAATCGCCCATCGCGTGACCGCCCACCAGCAGGCGCACCCCGAGGCGAAGGTCATCCGCCTCGGGATCGGCGACGTCACCGAGCCGCTGGCGCCGTCGGTCATCGCCGCCATGCACCGGGCGGTGGATGACGAGGGCGGACGCGGCGAATTCCACGGCTACGGTCCCGAACAGGGCTACGCCTTCCTCCGCGACAAGATCGCCAAGATCGACTTTCAGGACCGCGGCATCGACATCTCGCCGGACGAGATTCTCGTTTCCGACGGCGCGAAGTGCGACTGCGGCAACTTCCAGGAGCTGTTCGGCACCGACGTGAAGGTTGCCGTCGGCGATCCCGTCTATCCCGTCTACGTCGATACGAACGTCATGGCGGGGCGGACGGACATCGCCCTCCTGCCCTGCACGGCGGAGAACGGGTTCGTGCCGTCGCCGGCCGTCTTCGACCTCCGGCCTGCGGAAACGCCCGACATCGTCTATCTCTGCTATCCGAACAATCCGACCGGCGCGGTCGCCACCAAGGCCCAGCTGCAGGCCTGGGTGGACTGGGCGAACGCCCGGAAGGCCCTGATTGTCTTCGACGCGGCCTACGAGGCGTTCATCCGCACGCCCGGGATCCCGCATTCGATCTACGAGTGCGCGGGCGCGAAGACCTGCGCCGTCGAGATCCGCTCGTTCTCCAAGACCGCCGGCTTCACGGGCATCCGCTGCGGCTATACGGTGGTTCCGAACGAGCTGGTGGCCTATGCTGCGGACGGCACGCCCGTGCCGCTCCGTCCGATGTGGACGCGCCGCCAGACGACGAAGTTCAACGGCGCGTGCTACGTGACCCAGCGCGGCGCCGAGGCGGTCTACACGCCGGCGGGCCAGGCGGAGACGAAGGCGACGATTGACTTCTACCTCGGCAATGCGAAGCTGATGAAGGAGGCGCTGGTGGCGCTTGGCTACGCGGTGACCGGCGGCGACGACTCGCCCTACCTGTGGGTCGATGTCCAGGGCGACAGCTGGAAGTTCTTCGACCGGCTGCTCGCCGAGGCGAACGTGGTGACGACGCCGGGCGCCGGCTTCGGCCGGGCCGGCGAGGGCTACATCCGCATCAGCGCCTTCAACTCGCGCGAAAACGTGCTGGAGGCGATCGAGCGGCTCCGGAAGGTCCTGTGACGCCGCTGCTCGCCATCTTGCTGGCGGCCGTGAGCTGGTATCCGGCGGCGGACTGGACCGAGCGGCCCGATCCCGCCGCGAGTCCGCGTGCGCGCCGGGGCGGGCTGATTCGCCTCAACGGCGCCCAGCCGCCGAAGAGCTTCAACGCCTACATCGACAACAACAGCTATTCGTCGATGGTGTTCGGGCTCATGTACGGTCGGCTGCTGGGCATGGACCCCGCGACGTCGGAACTCGTCCCCGAGCTGGCGCGCCGGTGGTCGGTCTCGGACGACGGACGCGAGTTCACCTTCGTGCTCGACGGGCGGGCGACCTGGTCGGACGGCGTTCCGGTGACGGCGGAGGACGTCAAGTGGACGTTTGACGCGGTGACCGACCCGCAGAGCGACACGGGGCCGTGGAAGGCGACGCTCGCGTTCTTCGAGAGTCCCGAGATCGTCGACGGGCGGACGGTGCGCTTCCGCAAGCGGGGTGACAGCCCGAAGGACTGGCGGGACATCCTCAACTGCTCGAGCTTCTGGATCCTGCCGAAGCACGCGTTTGCCGGCGTGCCGTTCGGGAAGTTGAACTTCGTCCGGGCCGTGAGCGGCGGACCCTACGAGATCGTCCGCGCCGAGCCGCAGGTCGAGACGGAGCTGCGTCGGCACGGGCGCTGGTGGTGCCAGGACCTGCCGTCGCGCCGGGGGACGATGAACTTCGACCGCATCCTCGTGCGCTATTTCGCCGAGAACGAGAACGCCTTCGAGGCGCTGAAGAAGGGGAAGGTCGATGTCTATCCCGTCTATACCGTCCGGCTTTACGAGCAGGAGACCGGCGGACGGGCGTTCAAGCACAACTGGCTGCTCAAGCGGCGGGTCCGCAACCGCGCCCCGATCGGCTTTCAGGGCTTGGCGATGAATATGCGGCATCCGCCGTTCGACGACGTGCGCGTGCGCCGGGCGATGGCGGCCCTCGTCGATCGCGCGACGATGAACCGCACGATGATGAACAACGCCTATTTCCTGCTCCGCTCCTACTATACGGACCTGTACGATGCGGCGCATCCGTGCGGCAACGAGCTGCACGCCTTCGATCCGGCGAAGGCCGCGGCGCTGCTGGACGCGGCGGGCTGGAAAGTCGATCCCGCCGACGGCCGGCGCAAGCGCGACGGTCGCCCGCTGGCGTTCGCGTTCCTGTCGCGGAGCGCGACGGAGGATAAGATCCTGTCGCTGTTCGACCAGGAGCTGCGCAAGCAGGGCGTCGCGATGACGATCGTCCGCAAGGACTTCGCGAGCTGGATGCGCGACATGGATTCGTTTGCCTACGACATGACGTGGGCGGCCTGGGGCGCGGGGATGGTGAAGTATCCCGAGCTGCAGTGGCTCGGCGCGGAGGCCGACCGCCGGGGGTCGAACAACATCACGGGCTTCAGGTCGGAAGCGGTCGACCGGCTGATCGCCGAGGAGAAGGGCATGGGCTGCGCCGCCGACCGGCTGGCGGCCTACCGCCGGATCGACGCGCTCGTCGCGGCGGCGGTGCCGTATGTGCTTCTGTGGCAGACGGACTCGACGCGGCTCCTCTACTGGAACAAGTTCGGCATGCCGCCGACGGTCCTTTCGCCCTACGAACGCGAGGAATCGGCGCTGACCTACTGGTGGTACGACGAGGATCGGGCGGCGGAGCTGGAGCGTTCGATGCGAACGGGCGGCTTCCTGCCGGCGGTTCCCGAGGAGGTGCGCGACTGCTTGCCATGAACGACGACTACGAACTCCTTGACAGCGGCGACGGACGCAAGCTGGAGCGCTTCGGCAGGTACGTGCTGGCGCGGCCCTGCTCGCAGGCGCTGTGGCGTCCGTCCCGGCCGGCGGCCGACTGGGCGCGGGCGGATGCGACTTTCGACCGGGAGGAGGGCAACCGCTGGCATGGCCGGAGCAACCTTCCCCGGGAGTGGACGATCGAGACGGCGGGCATGGTCTTCCGGCTCGGCGGCACGGACTTCGGCCATCTCGGCATCTTTCCCGAGCAGCGCGCGCAGTGGCGCTGGATCCGGGAGACGGTGGCCTCCGAAGTCCGGTCGCGGCCGGTCTCCGTGCTGAACCTGTTCGCCTATTCCGGCGGATCGACGGTGGCGGCGGCGCTCGGCGGCGCGGAGGTCTGCCACCTCGACGCCTCGAAGGGCATGGTCGAATGGGCGCGCGGAAACGCGCGCCTGAACGGCCTGGCGGATCGTCCCGTCCGCTGGATCGTCGATGACGCGCACAAGTTCATGCGCCGCGAGCTGCGCCGTGGCCGCGCCTACGACGCGATCATCCTCGATCCGCCGACGTTCGGCCGCGGCGCCGGCGGCGAGACCTACAAGATCGAGCGCGACCTGAAGGACACCCTGGCGATGGTGCGCGACCTGCTTTCCGCCCGCCCGGCCTTCGTCCTCTTTTCCTCGCATACGCCGGGGCTTTCCCGGATCGTGGCGGAAAACGTGCTCGCGCAGCTGTTGCCGAATGCCCGGCTGGAGTCGGGGGAGATGCTGCTGGAGGGCGGTGCGCGGCCCTGCCCGAGCGGCATTTACTGCCGCGCAGTATTCGCCTGACGGCCGGTGAAGCGCAGCAGCGCTTCGAGCGTCGTCGCCGGATGCGGCGGACAGCCCGGGATGAAGAGGGCGGGTACGGCCGGCAGCCGGCCGTGCCGGTAGAGGCCGCCGGAAATCGCGCAGGCGCCGGCGGCGATGAGAAACTTCGGTTCGGGCGCGGCGGCGTAGGTCTTGTCGAGCGCCAGGCGCATCGGCTCCGAGACCGGTCCCGTCAGGTAGATGGCGTCCGCATGACGGGGCGAGGCGACGAAGCGGATGCCGAAGCGGCCCATGTCCCAGGCCAGCGTGCCGAGGACGTTCGCGTCGAGTTCGCAGGCGGCGCAGCCGCCGGCCGAGACTTCGCGCAGCTGGAGCGAATGGCGGAGCCGGAGCGCCTCGCGGTCGGTCTGGCGCGGCGGCACGTAGGCCCGCTCGCCGGCGCGGACGACCAGCCCGGCGCGGGTGAAGACGCCAAGCCGGTATTCCCGGGTGAAGCGGATCTTCGCACAGGCCTCCGCGCAGCGGCCGCAGAACGTGCAGCGCCCCATGTCGAGCTTCGCGCCCTCCAGGTCGAATCCGAGCGCGTCCCGGACGGGACAGACGGACTGCGCCAGCGCGACGTCGTCGGCCGTCATGTCGGCGTCAAGTACGGGGCGGCCGCGAAAGTCCGGCGGCAGGCTGGGCGCCGCCCCGGTCGGGAACGCGCCGGTTCGGAAACCCTGTTTCAGGCGTGCGACGAGAGCTTTGATCATAGTGGTCGGGCGAGGAGCCGAGGTTCAGCAGTCGGTTCCGCAGTAGGAGAGGTTGAAGGACTTGTTGCAAATCGGGAAGTTGGCGATCTGCTCGCCGCGGAGCGCATAGGCGAGCCCCTGCCAGTTGTGCGCCGACGGATCGACGATGCGGTAGGCGCGCATCCGCCCCTCGGGATCGAAGACCGCCGCGTGGACGAGCGGTCCGCGCCATGCCTGCGTCGTGGCGACGATGCAGGCGAAGCCGGAGCGGTCCACGCTGCCGTCGCTTTCCGTGCGCTCGGCCCGGGTCGCCCCCGCCAGCAGGTCCAGGACCTGCCGGTGCGACGTTTCGATTTCCATGCGGCGGACGAGCGCGCGCGACAGGACGTCGCCGTTCAGCTCGACCGAGGCGCGTCGGGCGACGCCGACTAGCCCCAGCCTTTCCGCCACCGCCTTGGGAACGACGCCCGTGCCGTCGAAGCGGTCGCAGACGGTCGGCGATTCGAACATCAGCTTCAGGGCGGCGTCGAGGTCTTGCCGGACGGTGCGGATCCAGCCGGACAGCCGGGCGCGCTTCGCCTCCGTCAGCGTGCAGCGCATGCCGCCCGGGACGATGGCGTTGCGCCCGAACCGGTTGCCACAGACGAGCGCCGTCATGTTCAGGTATTCGCCGCGGATGCGTCCGCAGAAGGAGGCCGTCGGCAGGAAGGCGACGTCGCCCGCCAGCGCCCCCAGGTCGCCGACGTGGTTGGCGATGCGCTCGAGTTCGAGCAGCAGCGCGCGCAGTTCCCGCCCGTCGCCGACGTCCGTCCGGTCCCGGGCCTCCATGATTTCCGCGAAGCAGGTTGCCGCGGCGACCGAAGTGTCGCCGGCGCAGGTCTCGGCCAGGGCGACCTGCCGGGCGAGGTTGCCGTCGGCCCGCAGGATCTCGTCGCCGACGCCGCGGTGCTGGTAGCCGAGGAAGATCTGCAGGTTGTAGACGGCTTCGCCTACGCACTGGAAGCGGAAGTGGCCCGGTTCGATGACGCCGGCGTGGACCGGCCCGACGGCGACCTCGTGCGCGGCCTCGCCCTTGAGCGGCGCGACGGCCGGCGGCTGGGCGTAGCCGCCGAGCGACCGGAGGAAGTCCGTCGCCTGTTCTTCGGTTGCAAAGTTCCGGATGTTCGTCATAGGCGGTTGCGCCTCCTATCGTGCGATGGCCAGGCAGCAGGCCGTTCCCCCGAGCGCCAGCGCCACGGCCAGCAGCGTCGGCACGACCGCGAGACGGCGCGGCAGGCGGTCCGGCAGCCTGGCCGGCCGGCCCATGGTCATCGCGAGCGCCACCTTCGTCATGGCCGCGAAGACCACGAACAGCAGGACGAGGACGACGGCCGAGATCCAGACCGGCGCCGCGCAGACGAGGCCGAGTTCGGACAGGAAGAGGACGGACGGCGGCAGGCCGCAGATGAGGAACACGCCGGCGAGCCACAGCGCGGCATGACCCTTCATCGTGACGCCGAGGCCCTGCACGGCGGCGATCGTGCGCGTGCCGAAGGCAAGCAGCAGGTTGCCGGCGGTGTGGAAGAGCATGGTCTTGGTGAGCGAGTGCGTCGCGACGTGCGCGAGCAGGGCGGTCCGGACCAGGTCCGCCCGCGCTCCGGCGACGGACGGCAGGCCGGACAGGGCGAAGAGCACGGCCGCAAGCCCCATGTGCTCGACGGACGAGTAGGCAAGCAGGCGCTTGTAGTCCGTCTGCCGCACCATGAACACGGCGGCCGTCGCGACGGAGAGGACGCCGAGCGCGAGCATCGCCGTGTCGCAGAACGGCGCGGCGTCGGCGGGCATGACCGCGCGGAAGCGGACGATGGAGAAGAACGAGCAGTTGAGCAGTGCGCCGGAGAGCAGCGCCGAAACGGGCGCGGGGGCCTCGGAATGGGCGTCGGGCAGCCAGACGTGGAAGGGGGCCAGGCCGGTCTTCGTGCCGTAGCCGGCGAGGACGAACGCGAAGCCGGACTTGTACCACCGGACGTCGCCGGTCGTCTGCGCGTGCAGGACGAGCATGGTGCCGAAGAGCGCGAGGCCGATGCCGATCGAGCAGATGAGCAGGTATTTCCACATCGCCTCCAGCGACTCCCGCGTGCGGCGATACGCGATCAGCGGCGCGGACGCGAGCGTGGTTAGCTCCACCGCCACCCACATCATCGGCAGCGACGGCGCCAGCAGCGCGAACATCATCGCGGCGAAGAAGGCGGCGAAGCAGACGCCGCAGACCGAGTGCGGCAGATGCTCGCCGCCTTCGCGCGCGTCGGCCTCCCGGAGATAGAGGACGCCTTGGAGCAGGTCGGCCGCAAACAGGCACGGCGTCAGCGCGAGCAGCAGCTTTTGCAGGGGAATTTCCATATGCGTATGCCGGATTCGCCGTCAGTGGTGGTGATGCATCAGGTGGATGTCGCCCAGCCGGTTCATCTTGTCCGTGTCGAGCGAGGAGAAGGTGCGGCCGATCTGGCAGATGGCGATGCCGAGGACGAAGACCAGCACGAACACGTCGAGGAGGATGCCCAGCTCGACGACCAGCCCGTATTCGAGCAGGATGCCGGCGCCGAAGACGCTGATGCCGTTCTCGAACACCAGGAAGCCCAGCACCTGGGTGATGGCCTTGCGGCGCGAACAGAGCAGGAAGAGGCCCGTGCCCACCGTCGTCAGGGCCACGGGAATCGCCAGCTCGCTGGCAATCGCCTCGCGGACGTTCAGGAGCCTGCCGGCGGCAAGGCTCGCGACGGTCAGCAGGAACACGGTCAGCTGCGACAGGCGGAAGGAGACGAGCGGCTCGACCTCGCGCTTGGCGCGGACTTTCCGCACGGCGTACGTCAGCAGCATCGGCAGGGCGACGCCCTTGACCGCGGCGTTGACCGCGGCGACGACCCAGAGCTTCGCTCCCGGCATGCCGGCCTCCGGCCAGTTCCAGAGCAGGACCGGCAGGAGGCCGATGAACCAGCCCTGCGCGGCGACGAGGCGGATGGCCGACTGGAGCCGGCCCGTGCCGGCCAGGGACAGGTTCGTGAGCAGGAAGAGCGTCAGCAGCAGTTCGGAAGCGCCGGTCATGGCTTTCGTTTCCCTTAGAACATTACGAACAGCAAGACGCCGAGCGTCGCCAGCATGAGCACGCCGAGGAGAATCTGCGGCGTCTTGAGGAAGCGCATTCGCGCCATGCAGGATTCGACCACGCCGACGGCGACGGCGACGGCGGCGACGCCGCCGAACAGGACGCCCGTCCGGGCGGACGCCGGCAGCGGCAGGTGCGGCAGGACCATCGCGACGAGAAACGCGGCGAGCAGCTCGAACCTGAGCGCGGCGCCGTAGAGTACGTACGCGAGGTCCGGACCGGAGTTGTCCAGGACCATCGCCTCGTGGATCATCGTCAGCTCAAGATGCGTTTCGGGGTCGTCGAACGGCACCCGGCTCGTCTCCGACAGGAGAATCGCGAAAAAGGCGAGCGCGGCCAGCAGCAGCGAGACGGCATGGCGCGACCAGACGCCCGCCGGATAGCCGGACAGCAGCGCGGCCAGGCCGCCGGGCGCCTCCCCGGCCGCCCGCCCGTCGCCGGACAGGAGGACGAGGAAGCCGAGGACGACGAAGACCGCAGGCTCGACCAGCGCGGAGAACTGCACTTCGCGGCTGGCGCCCATGCCCGCAAAGGCGCTGCCCGTGTCCAGCGCACCGAGTACGGTGAAGAAGCGGCCCGTTCCCAGCAGGTAGAAGAAGACGACGGCCGGGCAGGTCGCGGCGCAGACCGACGCGCCGCCGGGCGTCCAGGGAAAGACCAGCGCCGCCAGCAGCGCGGCGGCGAGGGCGACGGACGGCGCCAGGTCGAAGAGCCAGGTCGTGGTCGTCGACCGCGGACAGGACTTGCGCATCAGCTTCGCCAGGTCGAAGTAGAGGCGGAAGAGGCCCGGGCCGCTGCGGCCGGCGAAGCAGGCCTTCGTCTGGTTGACGATTCCGGGGAACAGGGGCGCGGCGACCAGCGCGACGAGGACGGAGAGGGCGTTCATGTTCAGACGAAGGAGGCCGCCAGCAGCACGAGGACGGCGAGAATGACGAGGAAGATGTAGAAGTGCAGCGAGCCGTTCTGCAGCAGGTGCGCCCGCTGGAAGAGGCGGGCGGCGTTGCGGAAGAGCGGACGCCAGAGGCCGGTCAGCGCACGGTCGTCGGTCTCCGTGACGAAAGCGGCGTCCGTCGGCGTCGCCGGATGGCCGCGGAACGGGATGAGGTGGTGCCGCGGCCGGAGGACGGGGGCGAACAGGTCAACGAGCGGCTGGGTGAAGGCGGTCGCCGTGTAGGCCATGCGGGCGGTCGGCTCGTGGTAGCCGCAGTCCCAGGTCGGGCAGCCCGGCCTGACCGTGCCGCGCGGACAGAGGAAGCGGCGGACGGCGACGAGCGCGGCCGTCAGGAGGACCAGGGCGAAGCCGGCGCCGGCGGCCATGGCCACGCCCTGCGCCGCCCGGCAGCGGGCGACCAGCGCGACGGGGATGGCGACGGCCATGGCCAGCGAGCAGGCGAAGAGCGCCAGCTGGGCGAGATACATTCGCCGGGGCGTTTCGACAGCTTCGGCGGCGGCCCGGCTGCGCGGTTCGCCGAGGAAGGTGGCGCCGATGGCCTTGCAGTAGGCGGCGGTGGCCAGGCCGCCGGCGAACGACAGGACCGCGAGCACGAGGAAGCCGGCGACCATCAGCGCCGGCTGCCCGGAGCGGACGGCGCCAAAGGCGGCGACGTAGATCGGCAGCTCGCCCAGAAAGCCGTTGAGCGGCGGCAGCCCGGCCAGGCCGAGGGCGTTCAGGACGAACAGGGCGCCGGTCTTCGGCATCCGCCGGAGCAGTCCGCCCAGCCGGTCCTGGTCGAGCGTCCCCGTCTGGCGGAAGACGGAACCCGCGCCGAGAAAGAGCGCGCCTTTGAGGAACGCATGGTTCAGCACGTGCGCGAGGGCGCCCCAGAACGCCAGCTGGGAAATCGCGGGGTCTGTCCCCGGCAAGGCGGGGTCTGTCCCCAGCAGGGCGAGGCCCAGTCCGAGGGCGATCACGCCCATGTTCTCGACGGAGGAAAACGCGAGCAGCCGCTTGAGATTGGCCTGCGGCAGGGCGAAAAGGATGCCGCCCAGCGCGGCGAAGGCGCCGAACGCCAGCAGCAGCCAGCCGCCGGTCGCGTACATCCGGCCGGACTGTGCCCACAGCTCCGCCAGCCGGGGATCGCCGCCCCACGGAGTGACGAAGCGGAGGAGGCCGTAGAAGCCGAGGGGGATCATCGCGCCGGACATGATGGCCGAAGCCGGGGCCGGCGCGGCGGGATGCGCTTCGGGCAGCCAGACGTGAAAGGGCGGGAAGCCGATTTTCAGCCCGAAGCCGACGATGGCGCACAGGAAGGCGGCGAGGACGCAGCCGGGCAGGGCGAGGAACACGCCCGCGAGCATGAGCGCACACGCCCCCGCGTGGCAGGCCAGCAGGTAGATCCAGGTCGCCTTGCGGACGGACTTCTCCTCGCTTTCCTGGGCGACAAGTCCGGCGGAGGCAAGGCCCATGGCCTCCCAGGCCAGCAGGAACGCGAGCTGGCCCGAGACCAGCACGACGCCGGCCATGGCGGCCAGGGTCGCCGCGAAGAACAGCCAGAACCGCAGCTGGCGACGGCGGGGTTCGCCGCGCAGGTAGGCGGTCGCATGGAGGGCGGCCGCCGGACCGAGCAGGACGACGGGCGGCAGGAAAACGAGTTGTAGCGGCGCGTTCACGGACAGGATGAGGGCACAGGGCGGTGAAAATTGTCCGCACATTATACGCTTTTGCGGTTTGGGGGTCAATTGACCGGGACCACCGGATTTTGTTATGCTGCCGAGACATTCATCAACAACTTGTATTACAGGGGCGTGAGGGCGCTGCGGGTACTCTGCTGGCCAGCGCAACCCGATCCTGGCCAAGTACCCGGCGTGACCTCACGCCGTGGCGGGACCCAACCCTTAGTACCCGGCGTGACCTCACGCCGTGGCAGGACCAAGCGATCCTCCACGATGGCGAAATGAGAATTATCTGCGGAAATCTTTGGTCGAGGTGGCTTGGCGAGCGCCCCGCAGCGAGGGCGCTGCGGGTACTCTGCTGGCCAGCGCAACCCGACCCTGGCCAAGTACCCGGCGTGACCTCACGCCGTGGCAGGACCCAGCGACCCTCCACGATGGCGAAATGAGAATTATCTGCGGAAATCTTTGGTCGAGGTGGCTTGGCGAGCGCCCCGCAGCGAGGGCGCTGCGGGTACTCTGCTGGCCAGCGCAACCCGACCCTGGCCAAGTACCCGGCGTGACCTCACGCCGTGGCAGGACCCAGCTTTTAGTACCCGGCGTGACCTCACGCCGTGGCGGGACCCAGCGATCCTCCACGATGGCGAAATGAGAGAGGTAATTGCAAAACCTCTTTTTGATGGCCGTGGGAACGTGTAGATTTAGCGA
>JBJEWA010000040.1:0-61192 GCA_051884805.1 Kiritimatiellia bacterium
CGGGCGGTGACGAAGAAGTTCTACGACTGGGTGAAGGCGAACCCGCGCGCGAAGGGGACGCCCGAGACGAAGATCGCGCTGGCGCTCGGCAACCTCGACGGCTACCTCGGCGAGAACGGCGGCTTTACGGTGTGGAGCCAGCACGACCACGCCGCGCGCGACGCCGCGCGCTGGAAGTACGGGCCGCCGGAGCACACGCAGGCGCTGCTGGAGGACATCTTCTTCCCGCGGCCGAAGGACCTGGTCGCGCCTTTCCACAACCGCTGGCTGGCGGGCACGCCGTTCGGGCAGGCCGACGTGATGCAGATCGACGACGAGTCGACGCTCGCCGACCTCCGGCGTTACGAACTGCTGGTCTTCGGCGGCTGGAACACGATGACGCCGCACGTGAAGGACGTCCTCGAACGGTATGTGCAGCAGGGCGGCACGCTGGTCATGAGCCGTCCCGAACTGACGACGCGGATCGACCGCGACTTCATCGACTACACCGACCGCGACCTGCTGCCGCTCTTCGGCCAGCTGCCGCCGGAGGGGGCGCCGGGGGAAGTCGCCGAGACGCGTCACGGCAGGGGCCGGCTCCTGCTCTTCACGGCGCGGACGTTCCCGGCGGCGACGGACGCCGGACGCCAGGCCTATCGCGAGCTCGTCCGGCGGCTCGCGGGGCAGGTCCGCCAGACGGTCGCGCTGGAACCGTCCGAGACCGGCGAGACGGACGCCGTCTGCTATGCCGTCTACGGGCGCACGGCGTATTTCCTCAACATGGACACGGTGCGCGCGCGCACCTTCGGCTACCGGTACGCGGGCCGGGTCGTCCGGCTGACGCTCAAGCCGTGCGAAATCCGCACGGTCCGGCTTACGCCAAACGGGTGATTCCTCGGCCGGGTGCGATTTGATAGAATGTCGCCATGAAGAGTTGGTTCGCCCTTGTCGCGACGCTTGCCGCTGCTTCCGCAGGGGCGGCCGTTGAGCTTTGTCCGCTTTCGCAGGTCCGCATCTCCCGGTCGAGCCTGTTCGCGCCGGCCGTGGCGGCGGACATCGCCTACATGAAGACGCTCGACTGCGACCGGCTGCTCGCGCCGTTCCGCCGCGAGGCGGGGCTGCCGAAGCGGGCCGATTCGTACGGCAACTGGGAGAACTGCGGCCTGGACGGGCACACCCTCGGCCATTACCTGAGCGCGCTGGCGAATCTCATCGCCGCGGGCGAGGACCGGGACGGCGAGCTGAAGCGGCGCCTTGCCTACGTCGTCGACGAGCTGGCGGCGTGCCAGGCCGCGCACGGCGACGGACGGCTCGACGGCGTGCCGAACGGCGCGGCGGTCTGGGCGGCGATGCGCAGGGGCGATCCGGGCCTGGTCTGGAAGCGCTGGGTGCCGTGGTACAACCTCCACAAGACCTTTGCCGGTCTGCGCGACGCCTGCGAGCTCGCCGGGCAGGCAAGGGCGCGCGAGCTGCTGGTGAAGCTGGCCGACTGGGCGATCGAGGTGACGGGCAGGCTTGACGAGGGGGCGATGCAGCGGATGCTCGGCCAGGAATACGGCGGCATGAACGAGACCTTGGCCGATCTCTACGGGATGACCGGCGACAGGAAGTACCTGGACGCGGCGTACCGCTGGGAGCACCGGCAGGTCTTCGATCCGCTCTACCGGCACGAGGACCGCCTGTCGGGCCTCCACGCCAACACGCAGATTCCGAAGTTCGTCGGTCTTGCGCGCACGGCGCAGCTCACGCACGACGAAGCGCGCTGGGACGCCGCCGACTTCGCCTGGCGGACGATTGTCACGCGCCGCAGCGTGGCCTTCGGCGGCAACTCGGTGGGCGAGCATTTCCATGCGCTCGACAGCTTCGAGAAGCTGATGGGCGATCGCGAAGGGCCCGAGACGTGCAACACCTACAATATGCTGCGCCTCACCGAACGGCTATTCGAACACGAGCCGAGGGCGGAATACGCGGCCTACTACGAACGTGCGCTCTTCAACCACATCCTCCCGTCAATCAACGTCGAGCACCCGGGCTTCGTCTACTTCACGCCGACGCGTCCCGGCCACTACCGCGTCTATTCGACGCCGACGAACTGCTTCTGGTGCTGCGTGGGCACGGGCATGGAGAACCCGGGGCGATACGGCAGGTTCGTCTACGCGTACGTCCGCGGGGGCGCGGGCGGCACGGACCGTGCCGACGGCTTCCCTGCGGACGTGAAGGAGATCTACGTCAACCTCTTCGTCGATTCCGAGCTGAAGGGGGTGCTTCGCCAGCGGACGAACTTCCCCGAAGGCGGCGAGACGGAGATCACGTTCCTCAGGCCGTTCGCCGGCACGCTTCGGATTCGCGTGGGCGACCGGTACGTGGCGCACAGGGGCGCCTGGAAGCGGGGGGACACGGTGCGCGCGTCGCGTCCGATGGACTGGCACGTGGAGAAGCTGCCGGACGGCAGCGACTGGGGCGCGATCCTGCGCGGGCCGATCGTGATGGGCAGGAACTGCGGAACCGGGGGCCTTGACGGCCTCTTTGCCGACGATGCGCGCATGGGACACGTCGCGTACGGTCCGCTGGCCGATGCGGACCAGGTCGAGTGCCGCGACGCGGACGCGCCGCTCGACACGGCGGGGCTCGTGCCGTTCTACCGGCTGCACGAGTGCCGCTACCAGATCTACTGGGAGTTCGCGAGCGCCGGGAAGCTGGCCGCGCGCAAGGCCGCGCTGGAGCAGGCCGCGGCGGCGGAGCGCGAACGCGACCGCCGTACGCGCGATCGCCTCGCTCCCGGCGAGCAGCAGCCCGAGACGGAACACGACCTGTCCGCCTCGCCGGACAGCGCGAAGGGCTATCATGCGGGCCGCCATTGGCGCCACGGCAGCTGGTTCGAGTATACGCTTGATCCGCGCGGGGCCCGGAAGGTGGCCCTTGAGGCGACCTACTGGGGCGGCGATTGCGGGCGCACGTTCGACGTTCTCGCGAATGGCGTCGTCCTGCGGACCGTGACCCTTGACGGCCGTCACGGCAACAGGTTCCGCACGGAGACGTACCCGGTTCCGGAAGCGGCCATGAAGCTCCGTGCGGACGGCAAGCTCCGCATCAGGTTCGAGGCGACGCAGGGCGGGCTTGCGGGCGGCCTCTTCGGCCTGCGGCTCCTGGAAGCGCGCTGACCTGGCGCGGCATGGCGGACCCGGGCGGGGCCCTGCCCCGACCGGGTTATGTTGTCTCGACGCCGGATGTGATATGATACCGGCACCATGAACCAGCCGCATGTCATCCGCTTCCCGCTCGTCCTTGCCGCGCTGACGGCGCATTCCGCGCTTCCGGGGACACCGCTGGTCACGGACGCGTATACGCCCGATCCGGCGCCGGTTGCGGACGGGGACACTCTTTGGGTGTTCACGGGGCACGACCTCGGCGGGAACGGCTTCAACATGCCCGACTGGCAGGTGCTTTCCACGCAGGACCTGCGGACCTGGACGAATCACGGTCCGGTCCTGAAGACGGAGGTCTTCGCGTGGGCCAGGCAGGGCAATGACGCCTGGGCGTCGCAGGCCGTCAAGCGCGACGGCAAGTGGTACTGGTATGTCGCGGCAGGCGACGCGCAGGCCGGCCTTCACGGCATCGGCGTCGCCACGGCCGACTCGCCGCTCGGGCCGTGGACGGACCCGATCGGCAAGCCGCTCGTGCCTGGCGGCTGGGGCCACATCGATCCGTCGGTGATGATCGACGACGACGGCACGGCCTGGCTCTTCTGGGGCAACAACGGCTGCTGGTATGCGCCGCTCAGGCGGAACATGGTCGAGCTCGACGTCGCCGCAGTCGATCGCATCGCCGCGGAGCACCCGGAGCTCAGGCGCGTCGGGGACTGGTTCGAGGTGCGGGGGCTCTTCGACGAGGCGGCGTTCGGTCCGCACAAGCTGCGCGACGGCAAGCCGGCCACCAACTTCGAGGAGGCGCCGTGGATCTACCGGGTCGGCGACACCTACTACCTCGAATACGCGGCCGGCGGCGTGCCCGAGCACTGGGCGTACTCGACGGCGAAGTCCATCCACGGACCCTGGACCTATCGCGGCAAGATCCTCGGCGAGGCCGAGAAGAGCTTCACCATCCACGGCGGCAGCGTCCGGTTCAAGGGTCAGTGGTACATCGTCTATCATGACGGCACGGCCCCGGGCGGCGGCGGCTTTGCCCGCAGCGCCGGCATTCTCCCCTATGTGCGCGGTGCGGACGGCTCGATTCCGTATGTGGAGGTGCCGCGCTACGTCCGTGCCTACGCGTGCGAGGGCCCGGCGGGCGGGCTCGGCCTGCAGTACCGCCGCGAGGGATCGGAGCGCTGGGAATACGCCAACGGCAGGAACTGGTGCTTCACGCAGTCGAATCTCGGCGGCTGGGGCGACAAGAAGCTGATGGACCCCGTCCTCTACCATGACGAGCAGCGGGGCGTCTGGCATCTCTTCTACCACGACGGCTCGGCCGAAAGGCGCCTGTGCCACACGACCAGTTGGGGCCCGCACAATCTCCGCGACTGGGGGCGCCAGAACTGGGTCGAAAGCGACGCGGAGAAGGCGATGTACGCGAAGGCCCTGGCGGCGAAGGGCGAATGGCCGCTGGGCGAATCGGAGTTCAGGAGCTTCGGCAGGAGCGAGTGGAAGGAGTACTGCCCCTGGCACATGACGCTCGACCGCACGTGCGACGACACGAACCGCTACGCCCGGCTGGCGGGCAAGGTCAGGGTGTCGCTGGCGCTGGACGCGACGAAGCGGCCCTATGCGATTTCGCAGCAGCAGCTCGGCATCTTCTTCGAGGACATCAGCGGTTCGCACGAGGTCTTCGTGGGGCCGGGGCCGGGCACGTTCAGGGGGCATGGCTGGCGCACGGACGTCGCCAGGGCGATCCAGGCGCTGAAGCCGAAGTTCATGCGCTTCCCCGGCGGCTGCATCGTCCATGGAAGCGACCTTGCCAACACCTACCGCTGGAAGGATACGGTCGGCCCGCTTCCGGAGCGCAAGCCCAAGCCGAACCTGTGGGGCGGAATGCAGGACTACCGGCTCGGCTTCTACGAGTACTTCCAGTTCTGCGAGGACATCGGGATGGAGCCGCTCCCCGTCGTCAGCGCGGGCGTGACCTGTCCGAATCCGCAGCGGATGATGGGCGACGCCGAGCTTGCGGAATGGGTTCAGGACGTCCTCGACCTCATCGACTTCGCCAACGGCGATCCCGCGCAGTCGAAATGGGCGAAGCTGCGCGCGTACATGGGGCATCCGAAGCCGTTTCGCCTGAAGATGCTCGGCGTCGGCAACGAGGACGACGTCAACGACTACTTCGAGCGTGGCTTCCGCCGGATCGTCGCGGCGGTGAAGGCGAAGGATCCGAAAATGGAAATCGTCGGCACCGCGGGGCCGATGGTCGGAACGCGCGACTATGCGGAGGGCTGGAAGCTCGCGAAGCGGATGCGGCTCGAATACGTGGACGAACACTACTACGTGAGCCCGGGCTGGATATACGGCAATCAGCGGATGTACGAGGACTACGACCGCAACGGCCCGAAGGTCTACGCGGGCGAATACGCGTCCCATAAGGAAGGCCGCGTCAACGACATGGAGACGGCGCTTTCGTGCGCGGTGCTGCTGTGCAACTACGAGAAGAACGGCGACGTCGTCGCCATGGCCAGCTATGCGCCGCTGTTCGCGAAGCGGGGCCAGGAGCGCTGGCGGCCGAACCTCATCTACTTCACGGATGACGCGGTGGAGCTCACGACCGACTACTGGACGCAGTATCTCTTCGGCAACTACGCGGGCGAGCGCTATGTGCCGAACGCGCTGGAGGTCGGGGGCGTCGACGGCGTGCTCGGCAGCAGGGACGACGAGCAGCGCTTCAGGAACCGCTTTGCCGCGTCCGTCGTGACGCGCGGGAAGCGGACGGTCGTGAAGCTCGTCAACACGACCGTCTACGACGTCGCGCTCGAATTGCCGCCCCTTGGCCGGCTGACGGCGATGGCGGTCTTCAGGGACGGGAAGGTCAGACAGGCGAAGGGCGGCTCCGTCCCCGGGCAGCTGACGGCCGAAACGATGCTCGTGCTGGAGTTCGCGCAATGAAGCGTCTCGCGCTTTTCCCGGCCCTGGCCCTGGCCGTCGCGGCGCTGGCCCGCGACAACGGCGACGGCACCTATACCAATCCGATCATCGACAGCGACGCGCCGGATACGGACGTGCTGCGGGTCGGAAGCGACTTCTACTACCAGCAGTCGACGTTCCACTGCTTCCCCGGCAACACGATCTATCATTCCAAAGACCTGGTCAACTGGCAGCCGGTCGCCCATTCGATCCCCGACTATGACCTGATGGGCGAAAAGGCCTACGCGCTCGACGACAGGGGCCGCCACAATGCGTACGGCCGCGGCAGCTGGGCGCCGACGCTGAAGTACCGCGACGGCACGTACTATTCGGCCTGCTACGTCTGGGCGGAGGGCTCGCCGTGGGACGCCCGGCAGGACACGCCGCTCAACGGAAAGCTGCTCGTCAGCCGCGCGCGGGACGTTCGCGGTCCCTGGACGATGAACGCCATCGACTGCAAGCTCTACGACCCCGGACTGTTCTTCGACGACGACGGCCGCGTCTACGTCTTTCACGGACAGGGCCGGCTGTACGTGACCGAACTCGACCGCGAACTCACGCGGGTCGTGACGCCGCCGCGGCTGGTCGTGGCGAAGGAGGGCTTTTGCGAGGGGACGCACGCCTACCGGCGCAACGGCTACTACTACCTCTACAACACCTGGGGCGGACAGCACGTCTTCCGGTCGAAGAGCATCTACGGTCCCTACGAGCACAGGGAGCTCCTTTTCACCGACCTCGCCTATCAGGGAAGCTGGCTGCATCAGGGCGCGCTGGTGGACACGCCGCGCGGCGACTGGTATACGATCATCTTCCAGGACCGCGGCAAGTACGGCCGCGAACCTTTCCTCTTTCCGGTCACATGGGAGGACGACTGGCCGACGATCCATCCCTGCCGGACGGGCAGAAAGCCGGCCCTGGACGCGGTTTCCGCGCCTGTGCCGCGCGAGGTCTGGGCCTCGGACGATTTCGGCGGGCCGGAGCTGAAGCCGGTCTGGCAGTGGAATCACCGTCCCGATGCCGCGGGCTGGAGCCTGTCCGCCCGTCCGGGTTGGCTCCGGCTCAAGACCACGGAGACGGCCGAATGCTGGCGCTTTGCGCGCAACACGCTGACGCAACCGCCGCAGGATCCCGATTCCGGGGCGGTCGTCCGGCTGGACGTCTCGCACCTGCAGGAGGGCGATTGGGCGGGGCTGGGGCTCTTCTCGTCGGAGGCGACGTTCCTCGGCGTGACGGTCGAGGATGGCCGCCGCGTGCTGAAGCAGGTCTGGGAGAAGTCGCGCTGGGGCGGCGCCGATCGCATCGTGCAGGGGGAATGTCCGCTCGGGTCGGCGGACGTCGTGTATCTCAGGGCGGAGATTCCCGAGTTTCGCTTCGAGGTGCGCTATTCCTTTTCGTTTGACGGCCGGCATTTCCTGGCGATTGCCGCACCGACCGGCATGCCGTACAACTTCTTCGCCGACTGGCTGGGCCCCCGCTACGGCCTGTTCTGCTATTCGACGCGGCAACCCGGCGGATTTGCCGATTTCGACGACTTCACGTTCGTCGCTTCGAAGCGGAAGGACAATCGCCTCTCGACGCGCGAGCCGCTTGACGTCATGAACGCCGACGAATGGAACGACATGCGCCTGCCCGACCTCTTCCGGGCCGTGAACGAAGACGCGCCGCATCTTGGTCTGGCCGAAGGCGCCTGGGGGTGCGGCGGCGAACTCTCGGGACGCGTCCTGGGCTGGCGGAACGCCTTTCGCGGCAAGTGGCTGGTCTGGAATCGCGTCACGGTCGAACCCGGGCTCAGGGAAGCCGTGCTCTCGGCGCAGGGCGCGGGCAAGGTCAGCGTGCGCCGGGGCACGGTCGCGGGACCCGAGCTCGTCGTGTTCGAGGTGCGCAACCGCGAGGCCTGCGAAGCCGTGCGGGCGAAGCTTGCCGTCGCGCCGGCGTCAGGCGAGGGGCCGCTCTGCCTGGTGCTGACGCCCGAACCCGGCGCGGAGCTGCGCGTGCGCACGCTGACCTTCCGACGCTGATCCGCGACGCCCCGCCCGGAACGACCCCGGTTTCCGTTCACCCCCTTGGAAAGGATACGAGATGCTGATAGCCAAACTGCTGGCCGCCGCGGCGATTCAGGCTGCGCCGCCGACTGAAGATTTCCATGCCTGGGCGCCGACGCCGCCCATGGGCTGGAACAGCTGGGACTGCTATGGCCCGCTGGTGGACGAGGCGACGTTCAGGCGCAACGCCGAGTGGCAGGCCAGGCACCTGCTGAAGTTCGGCTACGAGTACTGCGTCTGCGACATCCGCTGGTACGTGCGGAACGAGCGCGGCGCCAACTACAATCAGGAGGATCCGATCTATGCGCTCGACGCGCAGGGACGCTACGTCCCCGACCCCGGGCGTTTCCCGTCCTCGGCCGACGGCAAGGGCTTCCGGCCGCTCGCCGACTACGTCCATTCCCTCGGGCTCAAGTTCGGCATCCACATCATGCGCGGCATTCCGAAGGCGGCGGCGGCGAAGATCTGCCGGGTGCAGGGCGAAACGAGCGAGTGCTGCTGGCTTGGGGACAACCTGACGCCCGACCGCACCGATCCGCGCGCCCAGGCCTACTACGATGCGATGATCGCGCAGTACGCGGACTGGGGCGTCGACTTCATCAAGTGCGACGACCTTTCGGCGCCGAAGTATCACACGGACGACGTGGAGATGCTGCGCTTGGCGATTGACCGGTGCGGACGCCGGATCGTCCTTTCGACCTCTCCGGGCGAGACGCCGCTGGACAAGGCCCGGCACGTGGCCGCGCATGCGAACATGTGGCGGATGGTCAACGACCTCTGGGACGAATGGCGGGCGCTCGACCATCTTACGGACGTCGCCGTCAAATGGCTGGCCGTGGAGCAGGTGCCGGGCGCCTGGGCCGACTGCGACATGATTCCGCTCGGGACGCTCTGCGTGAAGGGCTATTGGGGACGGCGCAAGACGCGCCTGACGCCCGACGAGCAGCACTACCTGATGGCGCTGCTTTCGATCTGCCGTTCGCCGCTCATGATCGGCAGCGACCTGCCGTCCCTGGACGACGATCCCGAGACGGTGAGGCTCCTGACCGATCCGCTCCTGCTCGCGATGAACCAGCGGGGCCGCAACCCGCGGGTGGTGTCCGCCTCGGCCGACGCGGTCGTGATCGTCTCCGACGCGCCCGACGGCGGCACCTATCGCGCGACTTTCGATCGCAGGAATCACAAGGCCGCGGCCACGCACGAGTAAAGGACCAGGACTGATGAAAGGCATTCTGCTGACGACCGCCTTGTTCGCCGCCGGCGCCGCCCTTGCGGACATCGCCTGGAAAAAGACGCCCGACGGACTGGAGATCGCAAACGGAGGCGTGACGCGCCGTCTTGCGTTCTACGGCGCGGGCGCGCTGCGCGTGAAGAGCGATGCCGGCGCCGACTACTGGCGGCATCCCTCCCTCGCGGTCGTCGCGCCGGCCGGCGGGGCGGAGTTCAGGGTCGAGGAGACGGACACGGCCGTGAATCTCGTCGGCCCGTCGTTCACGGCCCGGGTCGCGAAGGCCGACGGCGCGATCGTCTTTGTCGATGCGAAGGGCGAGGTGCTGCTGGCGGAAGCGGAGACGCCGGTCGAGCTGAAGACCGTCGTCATCGACGGCGAGCGGACCTACGAGGTCACGCAGCGCTGGCGCCCTGCCGCAGGCGAGGGCCTGTACGGACTCGGCCAGAGCTCGTGCTGGAAGTTCAATCTCCGCGGCGAGCGCGTGCTGCTCGCCCAGACCAACGTGCCGGCGTTCTCGCCCGTCTTCTCGAGTTCGAAGGGCTGGCTCATCCTCTGGGACGTCTATTCGCAGACGGTCTTCCATGACCGGAGCGAGGGGCTTTCGCTGTGGTCCGAATCCGCGCCGGGCGGCAGCGACTACTACTTCTGCTACGGTCCCGATGCGGACGACAAGTTCCGCGCCTACCGGCATCTGACCGGCGCGGCGACGATGTTCCCGAAGGCCGCGCTCGGCTATTTCCAGTCCAAGGAACGCTACCAGTCGCAGCAGGAGCTGATCGACGTCGTGGCGAAATTCCGCGCCCTCCGCTATCCGCTCGACTTCATCGTCCAGGACTGGCAGTACTGGGATCCCGCGCACGACCACTGGAACGCGATGGTGTGGGACCCGAAGCGCTATCCCGATCCGAAGGCGCTGTGCGACACGCTCCATGACGACTTCCACGTGAAGCTCATGAATTCCATCTGGCCGGACGTCGGCGACGACACGGAGGTGGCGCGCGAACTCGACCGCCACGGGCTCCGGTTCCTCAAGTCGCCGACGGGCGAAGACCTCGGACACTGGATCTCGCAGGGCCATTCCCACGTCTACGACGCGTATTCGCCGCTCGGCCGCGAAATCTACTTCCGGCATCTCAAGCGGGGGCTTGTCGACGTCGGCGTGGATGCGATGTGGATGGACGGCTCCGAGCTCGAGACTCGCGACGCGTGCCACGGGGGCGAGCAGATGGTGCGGAACATCAAGGCCTGCGGCAGGAACGCGCTGGGCGACTTCACGCGCTACCTCAACACCTACGGCCTCATGACCGTCAGGGGCAACTACGAAGGCCAGCGGGCGACGAGCAACCGGCGCACGTTCACCCTGACGCGCTCGGCCTGGGCGGGCCTGCAGCGCTATGCGGCGATTCCGTGGAGCGGCGACACGGGCGCCAGCTGGAACCGTCTCCGGGAAGAGGTCGCGGCAGGGCTGCTCGCGTCGATGTCGGGTCTGCCCTACTGGACGCAGGACACGGGCGGCTTCTTCTGCGGGAGCATGGCCAGGGAGATGACGAATCCGCAGTATCTCGAGCTCCTCGCGCGCTGGAACCAGTTCGCGATCTTCAATCCCGTCTACCGCTGGCATTCGGCCGGCATGGCGAAGGAGCCGTGGCTGGTGAAGGACACCTTCCCGGACTGCTACGAATCGTACCGGCAGGCGGCCGAGCTTCGCTACCGGCTGATGCCCTACCTGTATGCGCTCATGCGCGATACGCACGAGACGGGCCGTCCGCTCGTGCGTCCCGTGGTGCTCGACTATCCCGCGAGCGAGCAGGCCGTCGACCGCTGCGATGCGTTCACCTTCGGCCCCGCGCTCTTTTCGCAGGTCATTCTCGAACCGTGGAAGTACGGCCGCGCCGCCACGCGCGCACAGCTCGTTCCGGGCTCGTGGCTGACGACGGCGGACGGCAGGCCGGGCTTCCGGATCGAATACTTCCGGGGCGAGAAGTTCGAGCAGAAGGTCTCCGAGACGGTGGATGGCGTCGTGAACTACACCTGGCCGGGTCCGCCGCTGATCGAGTGGCCCGAGGGACTTGCCTCGTCCGACCGCTTTTCCGCCCGGCTCACCGGACGCATCACCTTCCCGAAGGCGGGCGTCTGGGAAATCGGCGTCGCGGGCGACGACGGCTTTGCGCTCTTCCTCGACGGGCAGGAGGTCCTGCGCGACTGGGACTACGCGGCGGAGCGTCCCGTCATCGTGAAGTTCGCGGTGAAGGAGAACGCGCTTGCGCACGATTTCCGGATCGACTACTTCAACGGCACGTTGGCGCGTGCGCTCAAGTTCCTGATGCGGACGCCCGAGCAGGTGGCGGAGGATCTGACCGGCGAAAGCCTCGTCAGCGTGCGCCTGCCGCAGGGCTGCGGCTGGTATGACTTCTGGACGGGGCAGCCCTGCGCTTCGGGCGCGACCGTGCTCGAGCGGTTCGAGCTCGATCGCTTTCCGCTCTATGCGAAGGCCGGTTCGATCCTGCCGCTCGGTCCGGCGATCGAGTGGGCGACGCAGAAGAGCGACGAGCCGACGGAGCTTCGCGTCTATGCGGGAGCCGACGCGTCGTTCGTCCTCTACGAGGATGACAACGAGACGTACGATTACGAGCGGGGCGCCTTTGTCAAGATTCCGCTTCGCTGGCACGACGGGACCCGCACGCTCGAAATCGGCGCCGCCGAGGGTTCCTTCCCGGGCTTCGTCGCGGACCGCACGTACGTCGTGACGCTCGTAACGCCGCAGGGCAGCCAGACGAAGACCGTCGCCTGGCAGGGCCGGCGCCTCCGCGTCGGCTTCTGATGCCCTACCCGAACGGGTTATAGGCCGAGCCTTGACGCCTATGGTAGAATCGTTCCCGACCAAGGAGACGATTGGGTTTGCTGGCGATTGGCCTTATGCTTGCCTCTGCGCTGCTGTCGGTTTCCCGGACCGAGGCGGCGAAAGAGCTGCCGTGCTGCGTGACGGGTGTCGTCACGATGGCGAGTTCGTGGCGTCCGAACAGCTGCGTCATCGCGTCCGTCGACGATCCCAACGGCCCGGCGGTGTACGTCGGCGGTTCGCGGTATGACTGCGCCGACTCGGGGCTGGTCGGCTTCGAGGCCTTTCGCGAAGGGCTGGTCGTCGAGGTGGTCGGGAAGACGGCCAAGTTCGCCTTTGCGCCGGGCATCAGGGCGTCGCGCTTCGTGCGCCTCGGCGACCAGACGCTGCCGCCGGCGCCGGAGGTCAGGCTGCGCGACCTCGACTGGGGAGTCATGGACAATCGCCGCGTGACGCTGCGCGGGGCGCTGATGGAGGCGCGGCCGGGCGACGCCAAGGGCGGCAAGGCCGTGTTCTCGCGCCTGCTGATGTCCACGCCGGACGGCCAGTTCGTCGCGCACGTCCCGGGTCCGGTGGCGCAATGGCGGGGCTGGATCGACGCCGAACTGTCGCTTACGGGCTGCGCCATGACCTTCTACAACCAGAAGGCCGAGTTCCTCGGCGTCCATCTCGAACTGGCGTCGCCCGAGGCCGTGCGCGTGCTGGCGCCGGCGCCGGCGGAGCCGTTTGCCCTGCCGGAGTCGCCCATTGACGAGGTGCTGCTGGTGCCGGGCGTGTCGGGGCCGGACGGCCATCGCCGACGTGTCCGCGGCATGGTGGCCTATGCGCGGAACGGATGCTTCTGCCTGCGGTCGGGCCGTGTCTCGCTGCGCGTCCGGACGGAGGTTGCCGGCAAGCTGACGCCCGGCGACGAGGTCGAGGTCGTCGGCTTCCCGGTCATGGTCGGCAACCAGTCCGAATTGCGCGCGGCGATCTGGCGGAAGACGGAGACGCGCCGCGAGGCCGAGCCTGCGATCGAGCTTTGGCCGAATGCGCTGGACACCGTGCCTTCGGACCTGCAGGGCACGCCCTACGACTACGAGGGGCGGCACGTCCGCCTGACCGGCGACTGGGTGCGCTACGAACGGCGGGAGACGGAAGCGGTCGCCTTCGTCCAGTTCGGGAATCGGCTGGTGCGCGTCCATTTCGACGGCGCCCCCTGGTGCGAGAGGCTGGAGGGCTTCCTGCCGCGCGTCACGGTCACGGGCTTCTGCTCCCTGACGATGGAGGCGGGCCTGCCGCTTGGCCGCGATCAGCAGATTCAGGAGGTCGACGTCTACTCCGCCGAGGTCGTGCCCGTGCCGGACGCCGCATGGAAGGCGCACGAGCGCCGCCGGGCCTGGCTGCTGGCGGGGCGGGGCGTGCTGGCGGCGCTGGTCGCGCTCCAGTGCCTGTTGCTGTGGCGCACCCTCCGCGCCAGGGCCCGTGCGCGGCACCTCGCGGCCATCGCGGCCGAACGCAAGCGCATGGCGGGCGACCTGCACGACAACCTGGAGCAGCATCTCGCCGGCGCAAGGCTCATGCTCCGGACGATGGTCAGCCTGAATCCGGACCTGCCGGACGGGGCGAAGGAGATGGTCTCGGAGGCGGCGCAGATCCTCGCCCAGGCGAAGCTGGAGGTGCGCCGGACGGTGTGGAACCTGCGCAGCGACGAACTGTTCGAGGGCAGTCTGGAGAAGGTCCTGAAGAGCGTGGCGAAGCGCATCAACCAGGCGGGCGCGGTGCTCGTGCGCACGGCGCTGCGGGGCCTGCCGCAGACGGGGGACAGGAATCAGTTCGCCGATCTCGTCTTCGTCGTCCAGGAGGCGGTGACGAACGCCGTCAAGCACGGGAAGGCGCGCAACGTCGTCTTCGCGTCCGACCCGCTGCCGGGAGGCGGATTCGTGCTGCGCGTACTGAACGACGGCGAACCGTTTGATGCGGACAAGGTGCTCGGACCGGCCGCGGGACATTACGGCCTGACGGGCATGCGCGAGCGGGCGCAGCGGGCGAAGTTCGGCCTTTCCTGGGGACAGGAGGGCCGCTGGACATACGTGAGAATGGAGGTGCGCGGATGATTCGGGTGGCGATTGTTGACGATCACAACGTGTTTCGGATCGGCGTCCGCTATATGCTGAAGCTCGCGCCCGACTTCGTCTTCGCCGGCGAAAGCGGAACCGCCGTCGGCGTGGCCGATTTCGTCGGGAAGTGCCGTGCGGACGTCGTGCTGCTGGACATCCGCATGCCGGAGGTTTCGGGCATCGAGGCCCTGCGGACGCTCAAGGCCCGGAATCCGAAGACGAAGGTGCTGATGCTGACGACGAGCGATACCGAGGAGGATGTCGCGCAGGCCATCAAGAGCGGTGCGGACGGCTACGTGCTCAAGGACCTCCCGCCGGAGGAGCTCGTGCAGGCCATCCGCACCGTGGCCGAGGGCGGACGCTGCCTCTCGCCGCAGATCGCCGCGCTGTACGACCAACACCAGTCCAGCCCCGAGCTGAGCGCGCGCGAACGCGAGGTGCTGGGATACGTCTCCAAGGGCCTCTCGAACGCGGAGATCGGCCGGCTGATACACCTCTCGCCGGAAACGGTCAAGATCCACGTCCGGCATCTTTTCGCCAAGCTGGACGTCAGCGACCGCGCCGAGGCCGTCACGATGGCCATTGCCCGCGGGATCCTCAAGGTCTGACGGAACGGAACCGGCGGAGCGGTCCGCCGCCACTCCCCGGGTGGGTTATTGGGTTACGGCGGCGGTTGTGGTAGAATCGTGGCATGAAGCTGAAACACCTCTTGCTGCTGGCCGCCTGGGCGTGCGGCGCCATGGCCGGGGCGGCGTTGCCGCCCCCGATTCGCGTGTCGGGACGCCACCTTGTCGATCCGAACGGCGACTGCGTCCGGCTGATGGGCGTCATGCGTTCCGTGCATCCGTTCTTTGACGGCGGGCGCTGGGGCGGCGGCCGCGACGGGGACGCGGCAAAGCGCGCGATCGCCCATTACGAAAAGGTCTTCGACGCCCTCGCCGACCGCCGGCAGGGCAGCTACTGCAACCTGGTGCGCCTGACGGACGACGGACACTGGAGCTGGAACGAGGCGCTCAAGCCGTCCAAGTACGCGCCGGCCCATACGGCCTGCGACTGGACGCGCTACGAGGAGTACCTTGGGCGTGTGCTCGTCCCGATTGTCGAGCGTGCGGTCGAACGCGGCCTCTACGTGATCGTCCGCCCCTCGTACAACACGCCGGGCGAGACGAAGGCGGGCGACGCCTATAACCGGCACCTGGCGCACGAGTGGCGCCTGCTCGCGGCGGATCCGACCCTCAGGCGGCTGGCGGGACAGGTGCTTTTCGAACTCGAGAACGAGCCGACCACCGTCTATGCCGCCGACGGCACGCGCAAGGAATCGGCGCTGGCCGAGTTCATGCAGCCGCTGGTGGACACGATTCGCGGCGCAGGCTGGAACGGCGTCATCCTCGTGCCGGGGATGGGCTACCAGTCCTGGTATGCCGACTATGTGCGCCATCCCGTGAAGGATGCCAACTTCGGGTATGCCGTGCACGTCTATGCGGGCTGGTATGCGCAGAGCGACGAGACGGCCTGCGGCGAGCGGTTCGTCGACCATTTCCTCCGGCAGGTGCCGGTCGTGATGACCCATCCCTGCGTCGTGACCGAGGTCGACTGGTCGCCGATCAAGCCCGGCAAGGGCAAGACGAACGAGTTCGGGCAGTTCGTTCCGGCCAACTGGGGCTCCTGGGCGACGGCGTCCTCGTCCAGGTGGGGCAAGGCGTATTTCGAACTGCTCGAGACCTTCGGCAACGTCTCGACCATCGCCGGCGACTCGTACATCTACCATGACATTGACGAATACCTGAAGTCGGGCAAGGTCAGGGTTGGCTTCGGCGGGGAGCCGGAATGCTGTGCGGCGGCGTTCTTCGGGCTCTTCCGGCGCTGGGCGCATGAGCGGAAGGCGAAGCCCTATGACCGCGACCGCAAGCTGCCGCTCCTGCCGCACGGCGAGGAAGTCGCGCTGCGGACCGTCGAGCAGCTGACGCGCACGACGTTCCGCCTCGACAACGGGCATGACGAGCTGAACATCCTCGCCGAGCGCAACGGCTCGTGGGACTTCCAGTTCCGTCCGATCGCCCCTGTCGCGCGCAACGAGGATTACGCCCATCTCTTCAAGGCGATTCCGGCGACGGTAGACGGGAAGACCGGTTACTCGCTGCGGTGCTACGACTCGACGGGGGTGGTCCGGTGCGGCGGACAGGACGGCGGCAACGGCGATGCCGTCTGCGCGAGCGCCGGCTGGAACGGCTATCTGGAAGGCCCGTCCCGCGCAAACGCCAAGTTCAAATACGGGCTTGAGCGCGACTATGACGGGCTGTGGACGATTGAAGCCGTGCCGGGAGGGTTCACCTTCAGGAATCTCGCCAACGGCAAGTATCTGGGCGTGCGGGAGAATCCCCAGTCCCCCGAGCCCGTGACCTGGCGCGCGACGGCGCGGCTGGAGCGCAGGGCCGACCGCCTGGCGCGGGAGCAGCAGGAGCGGGCCGCCGCGCAGACGGGGGCGCGTCCGGAGCCGACCTATCGCAATCCCGTCATCTTCGCCGACGTCCCCGACGTCGGGCTTTGCGCGGACGACGAATACGTCTACATGGTCTCGACGACGATGCACCTCATGCCCGGCGCGCCAATCATGCGCTCGCGGGACATGATCACCTGGGAGACGGTCGGCTACGGCATCCCCGAGTTCGACGTCAAGCCCGACTTCTCGCTCCTTGAGGGCAAGACGGGATATGCGGGCGGCCAGTGGGCGAGCTCCCTTCGCCATCATCAGGGCAAGTTCTATCTCTGGTTCGTCGCGAACGGCTGCGGCGGATTCCTCTACACTTCGAACCGGGCGGAGGGGCCGTGGAAACTGCAGACGCGCGGACCGTTCCTGCACGACGGCTCGGTGCTCTTCGACGACGACGGGCGCATCTACATCTTCCACGGCAGCGGCCACGTGACGGAGATGAAGGACGACTTCTCGGGGCCCAAGCCGGGCGGACTCGACCGGCAGCTGTTCGAGCGCGGCGAGGAGAAGGGCCTGCTCGAAGGGTCGTCCGTCATCAAGAAGGACGGCTACTACTACCTGATGATGGTCTCGGCCTTCATGGAGGGGCATCCGCGGCGCGAGGTCTGCTACCGCACGCGGGATCTTGCCGGCGAGTGGGAGAAGAAGGTAATTCTGGAGACGGAGTTCGACCTGCATGGCGGGGTCGGCCAGGGCGCGGCGGTGAAGTGTCCCGACGGACGCTGGCGCGCGCTCGTCTTCCAGGATCGCGGCGGCATCGGGCGCACGCCCTGCCTGATGCCGGTCCGCTGGGAGGACGGCTGGCCGATGCTCGGCAACGAATTCGGCCTGATTCCGAATGACCGGACGAAGCTCTATCCCGACCTGAGCGGCATTGCGGGTTCGGACGAGTTCGACGCCGGGGAGCTGGATCTGCGCTGGCAGTGGAATCACCGGCCGGTCGCGGACCGGTGGTCCCTGACGGAGCGTCCCGGCTGGCTCACGCTCAGGACGTGTCCGGCGGCGGAAAACCTGTTCATGGCCCGCAACACGCTGACGCAGCGCATGGTGGGACCGGAATCGACGGCCATCGTGCGCATGGACGTCTCGCAGCTGCGGGAAGGCGATCATGCCGGCTTCTGCGCGTTTCAGGGCGACAGCGCCGTCGGCGAAGTCGTCGTGGAGAACGGCGCGCGCAAGGTCGTCCTTTCGCGCCAGACGGTCGAATTCTCGTTCGCCGACGAAGCCAAGCGGGTCAGCCGGGTCGAGACGGAAGTGTTCGCGACGGCGCCGCTCGCGGGGAACGAGGTCTGGTTCAAGGTCCACGGCAATTTCCGCCGGGGGCAGGACTGGGCCGAGGTCGCGTGGAGCGCGGACGGCAAGGTCTGGTCCGAATGCTCGCCGCGCGTCCCGATGCGGTTCGACATCGCCAAGTTCTTCATGGGCGCGAAGTTCGCGCTGTTCAACTATGCGACGCGCCGGGAGGGTGGATCCGTCGCCATTGACTTCTTCCGGATGGAGACGCCGGAACACGAGGTGCGGCCGCGGAAAGCGCCGAACCGGCCGGGGCAAAGGACGAAGGGGGGCAAATGACGCGAAAGCGACAGTTGTTGGCGCCGGCTTTGACCGGCATATGCGGTCCGCTGCTGGCCGTTACGGTCGAGGTCGCGCCCGGCGAAAGCGAGGCCGTGCGCGTCGCGGCGGCAAATCTACGGCAGGATATTGCGCGGGTGTGTCCAGACCACGAACGAGATGCACGGAAGATCATCATCAAGACATCTGGCCAGGGAGGCTGGGAGTCGAGCGTTCGCACCTATGCGAACGGCACCTGGACGATTGCGGGCGCCGATCGCCGCGGCACGGTCTATGGCATCTACGCCGTCTCGGAAGAAATCGGTATCTCGCCATTTTATTGGTGGGACGATATTCCGGTTGCTCAGTCAAAGACGTTTGCGCTTTCAACCAAGACCCGGCGAATTGATTCACCGGTGGTTAAATATCGCGGCATCTTCATTAATGACGAGGACTGGTGCCTGCGTCCGTGGGCGGTTGAGAATCTCGAGAAGAATGATTCAAGGTCCATCGGTCTCAAGACTTACGAGAAAGTCTTTGAGATGATGCTTCGCGCACGTCTCAATGTGATTTGGCCTGCAATGCATGGCGGTGGATATGAGTTCGCCTCGTGGCCCGAAAACTTCGAACTCGCGGACAAGATGGGCGTCGTTGTTGGTACGTCGCACTGTGAGCCGATGCTGCGCAATAATGTCTATTGGGATAAGCGCAAGCAGGGCGAATGGAATTATGCGACGAATCGCGACGAAATCAATCGCTATTGGCAGGATGCGGTCGATCGCTACGGTAAGTATGAGATTCTGTGGACGATCGGCATCCGCGGCACACATGACGCGCCAATGTCCGGCGGAAACTCCATGGCGGACAAGGTAAAACTCGTGGAAGAGGTCTTTAAGACCCAGCTCGGCATGCTCGATAAGGGCGTAAAGCCGTTGCGACCCGAACCGCCAGCCATGAACTTTATCCCGTATAAGGAGGTGTTGCCGATTTACGATGCGGGATTGAAAGTGCCGAAGGCATCCTCCATCATGTGGGTCGATGACAACTTCGGTTACATTCGCCGTCTGGGCGGTCCGTCCGCAGCCGGCCACAAGGGCGGCATCTACTGGCATGTCTCGTATTTCGGCGGTCCGCACTCGTATACGCACGTCAATACGACCGCCCCCGGCTTCATTTGGTACGAACTCGGCGCGAAGTGCATCGACAATGACGTGAAGGAAACATGGATTCTCAACGTGGGCGACGTGAAGCCGGCCGACATTGCGATCGACGCTTTCGCGCGAATCGCCTGGAGCCCGCAGGAGGGCGGACCGGACTTTCAGGACCAGTTCCTCCGGCGTTGGACGGCGGCTTTTCTCGGGCGCTCGCAGCAAGCGCTTGTTCCGCGGGTCGTGCGGCATATGCGCGAGTATTACGCCCTCGGCATGATCCGCAAGCCGGAGCTGATGGCCCAGCAATGGATCGCGAAGCTGACGGAGGCGGAAAAGCGCGCCCTTGACGCCCGCTATGCGGCGCTCGCGGCGGAGGATGCGGCGATTGAAGCGGCACTGAAGCCCGAGTGGCGGGACGGCTGGTATTCGGCGTTCGGTTATCAGGCGCGGTTCCTGGCGGCGTCGGGACGCTACTTCATGAGTGCGGATGCGCTCGAAGCGTCGGGACAGGAACGCGTGCAGCGCGAGATCCGTGCGCTCACGACCCGCCATGACACCATTTTTGACGGTAAGTGGAAACACTTCTGGTATGATACTTTCCCTGCTCGTGGCTGGGACAATACGGAGAACGGCTGGGCTTCGCAGATGCAGTGGCCGTGGAAGGAGCCGCAGAAGGGTCGTTGGTATGAGGCGACGGCGGGCGGCGATGGCATCTTGGCGGAGGCGTGGACCGACGCGGCGGAGGCGGACAAGGTGACGGATGCGGCGGGCGGCGGCTGGAGGATGGTTGCGGGCCTTGGGGTTTCCGGCCGGGCCATGGCGCTCTTGCCGGTGAAAGTCGGTGCGGGCGCAGGGGCTGCGCTCGCGTACGACCTGGACTGGAAGGGCGGCGATTCCGCGCGAGCCGAACTCGTTCTGCAGTTCCTGCCGGACTACCGGCTCTATCCGGGACTGCGCCTGCGGGTCGCCGTCGAGGTGAACGGCGGCGCGCGGCGGATTGTCGAGGTGCCGTATTCGGACGGCACGAAGGATGAGAACAGCCGAGGCCGGTGCATGGCCGTACAGGACAATTTCGTGCGGACCCGGGTTGCGTGTCCCGAGGCAAGGCAAGGCGTGAACCACGTTAGGGTGATTGCCCTCGATCCCGGGGTGGTCCTGGATCGGCTGGCCTTGACGGGGAGCCGCTGACGCCGTCCGATTTCATACCCAATTCGGGGTATGTTCAATTTGCCGCGTTCGTGCTACAATGCCTGCATATTACTGCGTATTGGAACATGGGGATCCGCGCCTATGAAAACCGTTGTCTTGTCCAAGCAGCTCGTCATGGCCGTTGCCGTCCTGTCCCTGGTTGCGGGGGATTTCTGCGCCTTTGCCGACGATGAAACGGCAGTGGTCCGCTACTGGTCCGGGCGTCAGGCGGGGCTGACCCTGCAGGACCCGGGCGCATGGGAACCGTCCGGCGCGCCGGCCGCAGACGATACGCTTTACATCAACTCGACGGACCCGGCCGCGCTTGCGGCCGGGGAGGAGGTTGCCGTCTCGCGGATGTACGTCGGCTCCGGATCGCGGTGGAACGAGTCAACGTCGAACGTCGAGTTCAGCGCCGCCTACGACCTTGGCGCGCGGCTCGACGTGACGGGAGGCCGTCTGATCGTGACGAACCGGCTGGATGTCGGCGGCACTTTTTCGGACAACAGCAATGTCGTCATGACGGTCTCGGGCGAGGCGGAAGTGTCCGTCGGCGGTCTTCGCATGGGCGACTGCGCGTCAAACAACGGGAAGCGCAACACGTTGACGGTTACGAACGCGACGTTTGCCGTCGGGGCAGGGAATGCGCGTCTGGCTCCGTATGTCGGCGGCACGGTCGCGGTCGAGGTTCTGGACGGCGGCTTCTTCACCAGTCAGTCGACGGTCTATGTGGGCGGCGGCGGCAATGCGACGATGACGGTCGACGGGGGACGGGCGGAGTTCGCGGCCGATGAGACGATGGTCGGCTGCGCCAATTCCAACCGGCAGGGAACGCTGGCGGTGAGCGACGGCGAACTGGTCGCGAAGACCATACACGTCGGACGCGACGGCGGCACCGGCCTATTCGAGCTTTCGGGCGGCCGTGCGGTGCTCTCGAACTCGGTCTGGTACGGCACGTTCAACCTTGGCTGGGCCGGCATGGGCAGGCTGAAGCTGTCCGGCGACGCCGAACTCAGGATCAGCGGCGGTCCGCTGGCGGTCGGACGCACTTCGACCGGTCAGGGCGCGGTCGAAATGACGGGCGGCACGATTGACGTCGTCGACGGCGACGTCAACATCGCCTTTGAGCGTAATGCCGATACCGGCGCCATGGCCGAAGGAACGTGGACGATGTCGGGCGGTTCCGTGACTGCGAATAATGTCTTCGTCGGCAGCAGCGGTCCCGGCGAGATGCGGGTGACGGGCGGTGCGGTGACCTCGCGCGGCTGGACCCGGATTGGCCGCAACGCCTGTTCCGAGGGCAGGCTGACCCTGTCGGACGCGTCCTTCGCGTCGGCTTATGGCGTCGTCGTCGGCTCGAAAGGCAAGGGTACGCTGGAACTGGAGCGGGGGACTTACGCGGACCTCCATGAGATCATCGTGGCGCTGGAAGAAGGCGAAGGCGTCCTGCGGATTCACGAAGGCGCCAGGCTGACGGACAGCTACATCAACATGGGCCGGGCTTCCGGCTCGCGCGCCCTGGCGGTGGTGGACGGCGGCGAGATCGACAGCACGTATAACGTCATCGTCGCCTGTGCGGAGGGCAGCGTGGGCGAACTGGTCGTGAACGGCGGCCGCGCCAAGTTCGGCGCGGACATCTGGATCGGCGAAAAGGGCCTGGGTACGCTGACGCTGAACGGCGGCGAACTGCTCTGCACCTACTGGCTCGACCTGGTTCGCCTGGAGGAAAACACGGAGAAGGGCTGCACGCTCAACCTCAACGGCGGCGAGCTGCAGGTCGGTCTGATCCATACCGCCGGGGATGCGACGGTCAACTGGAACGGCGGCGTCTTCAAGCCGAACGGGAACTACGAATCGGTCTTCGTCGCGGCGGACGGCGTGACGATGACCGTCAACGTGCTGAAGCGCGGCGCGATCTTCGATGCGTCCGGCAGGGACCGCGTCATCGATCAGGCGCTGACGGGCGTCGGCGCGTTCACGCTGCGCGGCAGCGACGAGAAGGTGTACGTCAGGCGTCCGTGGAAGCTGAAGGGCGGTTTCATCGTCGAGGGCGGTGCGCTGGTGCTGGAGGCGCAGCCTGATCCCGAGACGGGCGTCATGAAGCAGATCGAGGTGGCCGAGGGCGCAACGCTGGATCTTGGCGGGGCGGAAGTGTCGGTGCTGTCGTACCGTGTCGCAGGCGAGGAGATGGCGTCTGGCATCTATGCCGAGTGCAACGGCACGATCCATGTCCTGGGCGGAATCGATCCGGCGACGGCAACTTTCACGAACGCGGCCGGAGATGGCGATACGGCCAATACGGACAACTGGATCGTCAGGAATGCGTCGGGCCAGGTGATTGTCAATGCGCTCCCCACGGCGGAGACCGTGGTCACGGTTCCGTATGGCGGCGTGCTCGCCGACTGGTCGCACGTTCCGGCCAAGACCGTCGTGACGTCGTTTGCCGGGGAGCAGCAGCTGCACAGTCCGGTGCGCGTCCCCGAGGCGATTGCGACGGCGCTCGCGTGGTACGACCTTGCGGACACGGCGACGGTCACGGTCGAGGACGGACTGCTGACGGGCGTGCTGAACAAGGGTACGGGCGGCGCGCGGCTGGACGGCGTTGTCACGGGCAGCCGCAGTCCGGCCTATGGCCTGGATACGCTCAATGGCCTCAACGTCATGTCGATGACGAATACGCACGGCTTCATCTCGAAGGAGGGGGCGGGCATTGCCGACGAGCAGGACCGCACCCTCATCGTCCTGACGCGGCAGTATAAGGATAGGTACTACAATGGCGAGAAGCTGTACAACCAGAACTTCCCGATTGGCATTGAGACCGGCGGCGACTACGGGACCTTCCGCATCGAATGGGGGTCGGGTTGGCGGCGCTACTTCTACAATGCGAAAACCCTGAGCATGCCTGCCCAGAGCGATTGGGACGAGTGGGCGATCCTGTCGATGGATTCCGAGTCGAGCGTCGTCGCCGGCACGCGGTGGACGGCGTCGGAGGGGCTTGTCAGTTCGACCGGCGGCGGCAGTCAGACGAATCTCGAAACGAGCGCCGAGGCGAAGATTTCAGTCGGCTACCGCCGCCAGTTCGCCACCACCTCGGCTGGCGCCGTGGCGGAGGCGACGGTCATCGCCAGGAAGCTGACGGACGCGGAAATGTCGGCCTGCCGCGACTATCTGCGCGTCAAGTGGTTCGATTACGTCAATCCGGCCGACCTGCCGACGGACATTGCGCTTGCGGACGCAACGCTCGACCTGAACGGAGCGCACCTGTCGTTGGCGTTCCTCGCGGGCTCGGGCGCGATCGCGAACGGCACGGTGGCCGTCGACGGCGTCCTTGAGGTGTCCGTCAACGACGACGGTACGATCGATCCGATTACGGTCGAGGGCGACTTCGAGCTTTCGACCGTGACGCTCAGGATCGTCAACGCCGCGAAGCTGCAGTCCGCCGATGCGCTCCATGCGACCGGCCGGCTCGTCGGCATGCCCAAGGCCGTGGTGACGGACGACAACCGCTCCTATCGGGTCAAGGTCGTCGAAGGTGCGCTCAGGGTCGCGTGCTGCGACGGTTGCGCCATAGTCATCCGATAGGCGCCAGTTTGCCCACTGGGCTTTCTAAATCGCGGGGACCCCGCACGATCCCCGGCGTGAGGGCACGCCGGGTACTCGGCTTGGTCCCGCCCCGGCGTGAGGGCACGCCGGGTACTATGCTGGGCTGGACGGCAGAGTACCCGCAGCGCCCTCGCTGCGGGGCGCACGCCAAGCAACACGCCCCCGCTCGGCTTAAGTTTTCCGCCGAGAATTCTCAATAGCCGCCGTAGTCGGCTTGTCGCCGGGCGCCCGCACGGTACGGACCGGATTCTCCTACCCCGATTGGGGGGAGGTGGTCGCAGTTGGTTATGGTATAATCCCTGGCATGAATAAACTATTGCCCTGTCTGTTTGGCCTGTCCCTCGCCTTGCCGCTTTTTGCCGAATCGATCTGGAGCGATCGTCCGGCGCGCAACTGGAATGGCTATTATCCCATCGGCAACGGGGCGATGGGCGCGATGATCAACGTGGATGCGACCACGCGGCTGCAGCTCAACTACTACCGCATCTGGTCGGACCGTCCGCACGATTATGCCGTGGCGGGGGCTGCTGATGTCCTGCCGGAGCTGCGCCGTCTCGTCTTTGCCGGCCAGCGCAAGGAGGCGAGCCGCCTTGCGGACAGCAAGTTCATGGGTTCGCCGCGGCGACAGGCGCGCTACCAGCCGTTCGGCGACCTGTGGCTTGAGTTTGGTTCGCCGGTGACGGGGCTTCGCCGCGAGCTGGAACTCGACCGGGCGCGACATCTTTCGCGGTTTGAAGTCGGGGCGACGGAAATCCGGCAGGAATCGTTTGCGCCGCAGCAGGAGCGCGATTTGCTCATCCATCGCATAACGGCCCGCGATGCCGGGCGGCTCGACGTGACGGTGAAGTTCAAAAGCGCGCACGGTGCGTCGCAACCTTTCGTCCGAGGCCGCGTGATGGGCTTCGACGGCGAAGTCGCCCAGGACGGCGTTCGGTTTGCGGGCCGTGCCGAGCTGCGGCTGACGGGCGGTTCGCTGGCGCCGCTGGCGGACGGGGCGGTGCGCGTCTCGGGGGCGGATGCGCTGGAGATTCGCCTGGTGGCGGCCTCGAATCTCAAGAGTTGGAACCTGCTGGCGGGCGATCCGGCGGCGGAGACGGAGGCGACGCTCGCGCGGCTTGCGGAGCAGGACACGGACGCGATCAGGCGTCGGCACGAGGATTACTACCGGTCCCTCTTCGACCGCGTGGAACTCCGGCTGCCGGCCGATCCGGCGCGCGCCAAGCTGCCGACGGAAGAGCGGCTGAAGCTCGAAGAGCAGGGGAACGATCCGGGGTTTGCCAAGCTCGTCTTCGACTACGGGCGCTATCTCCTCATTGCGTCGACGCGTCCCGACGGCGATCCGGCGAATCTGCAGGGCATCTGGAACGAATCCCACAAGCCGGCCTGGGGTTCGAAGTACACCTGCAACATCAACGTGCAGATGAACTACTGGCCGGCGGAGGTCTGCAACCTTGCCGAAACGCATCAGTCGCTCTTCAATGCACTGCCGGATCTGCAGGCGAGCGGCGCCCGGACCGCGAAGGCGTACTATGGCGCCGAGGGCTGGGTTTTGCATCACAACTTCGACATGTGGCGCGGTACGGCGCCCGTGGACGGCGCGGCCTGGGGCCTGTGGCCGATGGGGTCCGGATGGCTGGCGCTCCATCTCTGGGAGCACTGGCTCTTTACGCAGGACGCCGATTTCCTGAAGCGCTGGTATCCGATTATGCTCGATGCGGCGAAGTTCTACACCCAGGTGCTCGTTGAGCATCCGCAGACGCACTCCCTCGTGACCTGTCCCTCCAGCTCGCCGGAGCATGGCGGACTGCATGCGGGGCCTGCGATGGATACGCAGATCATCCGTGCGCTCTATCAGGCGATTCTGGAAGGTGCGCCGATCGTGGGCCTGACGGAGGAACCGGTCGTGGTCAAGGTCCGTGAGCAGTTGCCGCGGCTCGAACCGGAGCACATCGGCCGCTGGGGGCAGTTGCAAGAATGGATCGAGGACGAGGACGATCCCAAGGACCAGCATCGCCATTTCTCGCACCTGTGGGCCGTCTACCCGGGCGCGGAAATCACGCAGGACACGCCGGATCTGCTGGCTGCGGCGAAAAAGTCGCTGGTGGCGCGCGGCGACGAGGCGACGGGCTGGTCGATGGGCTGGAAGACGTGCGTCTGGGCGCGTTTCCGCGATGGGGAGCATGCCGCGCAGATCATGAAGAACCTCTTCCGCCCGGCCGAAAAGCACGGGGCGGGGCTATATCCCAACCTCTTCGACGCGCATCCGCCGTTCCAGATCGACGGCAACTTCGGCGTCACGGCGGGCATTGCCGAACTGCTCGTGCAGAGCCATCGGAAGGATGCGAACGGCGAGTTCCGCGTCGAACTCCTTCCGGCGCTGCCGCAGGCGTGGGCGAAGGAAGGCTCATTCCGCGGACTCAGGGCTCGCGGCGGCCATGTCGTCGATTGCGCGTGGCGGGACGGCAAGATCGTGAGCCAGTCGGTCCGCAAGCTCCGGTAAGCCGCCAAACGCCTCGGCGTGAGGGTGCGCCAGGTGTTTGTCCGCGCCCCGCGTCAGCGTCAACCGCCAAGCCTCTGCAAAGGCTTCGCCGGGTGATGGTTACCGGTACGACGCGGTGAAGATGCTGATGATGTCCGCATCGGTGAGCGGAATCGGGTCGCAGTCGAAGAGGATCCCGACGGCGGTGCGCGCGAGTTTCGCCATGCCGGGGAACTCGTCCGGAGTTATGCCGTAGTCGCTCATTTTGAGGTTATCGACTCCGCAGGCCCGCTGCAAGGCGGCCAGCGCGTCGAGGAAGTCCTCCGGCTTCGTCGCGTCTTCCCTGCCCAACAGCTTCGCCATTGCGACGAAGCGTTCCGGACACGCGCCCCTCTCGATGAAGTGGCGGTAGTAGGCGAGCGAGATCATGATCAGCCCCGCGCCGTGCGGAAGATCCTGATGTGCGCCGGAAAGCGCGTGTTCCAGCGCGTGTTCGCTCATGCAGGTGCCGGCCATCATCGAATAGCCGCTCAGCGTATTGGCGAAAGCCACGTCGGTCCGTGCGGCGAGGTTGGAGCCGTCCGCAACCGCCGTCGGCAGGCTGCGGGCGATGCGCCTTATCGCCTCGCGCTCGACCAGCTCCGCCATCTCGTTGCAGAACTTCGAGAGGTAGCCCTCGGTCGAATGGAAGAGCGCGTCGAAGCCCTGATATGCCGTGAACTTGGGCGGCACGGTCAGCATCAGCTCCGGATCGACGACTGCGAGGACGGGACAAGGCCCGAAGAACGCCGCCTTCTCGTGCGTCACCGGGCTCGTGATGACCGAGCCGCCATCCACCTCTGAACCGGTCCCCGCGCTCGTCGTAATCGCGACCGTCGCGAGCGGCGTGGCATTGAACGGGCGATGCTCGCTGGTGCCGGTCGCCATATAGTCCCAGACGCGTCCGCCCTGCTGGGGAATCATTGCGGCTATCGCCTTGGCGCTGTCCAGGACGCTGCCGCCGCCCAAGCCGATGACGAAATCGACCTTGTTTTCGCGGCCGAAATCGACGCCCGACTGCACGGTCGGCTCCAGCGGATTCGCTTCGATCCGGTCGAAGAGCACATGCCCTACGCCCGCAAGCTTCAGTTCGCCGAGGAGTGTATCCAGCGAGCCGTTGAGCCGCGTGGACTTGCCATTTGAGATGACGACAAGCGCCCGCTTGCCAGGCAGGGTCTCGTGGTGGAGTTCCTTCAGTTTCCCCGCCCCGAAGAGCACTTTCGTGGGCACGTTCCAGATGTAGGCCATTGGGATTTTCCTTTCAGTGGTTGATGAGTTTGTCAGTCCGCAACTGGTTCGCACCATTCGGTTTTCGTTCCGGTGCCGGGGACTTCGATGGCGATGTGCTGGAACCAGCAGTCCGCCGCGCCGTGCCAGTGCTTGACCCCGGCGGGGATGTTTACCGTATCGCCTTTCTTGAGGCGACGCCGCTCCTTGCCCCACTCCTGATACCAGCCCTCGCCCGCGGTGACGATGAGGATTTGTCCGCCGCCGGTCTTCGCATGGTGGATATGCCAGTGGTTGCGGCAGTTCGGCTCGAAGGTGACGCCAAAGGCAGGCACTTGGTCGAGCGTCAGCTGGTGGAGATAGCTCCTGCCGCTGAAATATTTTGCGTAGGCGGTGTTCGGCTCGCCGACGGGAATCGCACTCCAGTCCTTTGGAAGCGCCGCCGGGTCGGCGGGACGCCGCGCGAGATCAAGAATGGCATCGGTCTCGGCGGGCGTGACGCCGTTGAGCTGCGCGACGCGGACGTGGGAAGCGCATTGCGGCGCAGTCTCTGGACGTGCGGCAAGCGCGGCAACCGTCACAAGCTCGCGCGTGCGCCAGTCGAGAACCTTGCGAGAGAAGATGTCACCGAAGAGATGCGCTTTGAGGTAGGCGTCGAGCTGTGGGTGAAAGTCGAAAAGCGGCCCCGCGACGGGTCCGCCGCAAAGCTTCGTCTGGTTCGCCGCTCCAATCTCCAACGCCATTTCGCCCAAAACAAACGGTTGGTTCGCCCCATTTTCTTTTCTCTGCGCCTCTGCGTCTCTGCGCGAGATGACCTTTGCGCTCTTTGCGTTCTTTGCGGATAGACCTTGCACCTTCATCAGCGTCGCGGCGGCGTTGAGCGCGCGAGGGAAGCCGCAATAGGCATAGAGCTGTCCGACGACTTCCTTGGCTTCGTCAAGCAAAAGACCGGCGGCGAAACCTTCCTCGTAGGCCTTGGCGAGTGCATCCTGCTCGCCGCGCGCGACAGCGATGCCGATTTTGGCGAGGGCGAGTTCTTTGGCGCCGAGAATGGATTGACTCATCGTCTTGATCTCCTGTGTCTGGTTTGCGGTGGCGGGTTGTGGAGCTGCGAGGCCGTGTGCGCGAAGCCAGTTTTCGACGAGGTCGGCGAGCTGATCGCTGTTGCGCTCCTGGAAAAGGAAGTGGCTGTTGCCCCGAATCCCCAGATCCGGCAGCGAGAGCACGGTTGCGTCGCCGCCGTCCTTCACGTATTGCGCGGCGAAGCTGCGACACTGCGCGAGGACCGCACGCCAAAACCCGGTGGACTTGATGTCCTCGGGGCCGTTCTCGATGTAGTCGCCGAAGAGGAAGAGCATCGGAATTTTTCCCGCGAGGAACTTCTTGTATTCAGGGCTTCCGACTTGCGGCGCGAAGCCCGGCTCCACGGCGACGATGGCGGCGACATTCTCGGCATCTGTGGCCCAGCCGACACGCCCGCCCTGCGAATGGGTCACGTAAACGGCTTTGCGCCCCGTACGGGTGCGGACGTCGGCGAGGACGGCCGAAAGGACTTGGCCGAAGAGCCGTTCGTCATAGTTGCCCGTACTGGGCGTCATCTGGCAGAAGAACTGCGTCAAGGCCTCGTCGCCTTCGGGGAATTGCGAGCCTTCGTAACGTCCGGGCGCGATGCGTCCGATGCGGAAGTGGGTGTACCACGCCTGTTCGCCCGGTTTGAACGCGCCGTCCTCCACGTCGAGGGGATCGGTGTTTATTCGTTCCGTGGCGCCGGCCGCGCTGCGGCGCGGCTGGTCCACGAGGAACACGGGATGTTCGGCGCGCAGGAAGCGGTCCGACCAGCCTTCGCGTCCGTCGGGGGTCGTCTGCCAGCAGGTGCGCGTCTGGCCGTAGCCATGCAGGAACACGACCGGCGCACCAGTGACAGCGGCGGGAAGCTGGAAGAAGGTGTTGGCATGATCGACGTGCGCCGTCGTGCCCTTGCGCTGGGGATCGAGCCAGTTTTGCGTCGGGTCGTATTCGCCGGGGCGCGGCGCGGTGACGCGCCCGCCCGAGGAGAACGCGCCCTGTTGCGCCACGGCGAGCGGCGGCCGTGCGGACGGGATGGCGGCGCTTTGGGCGAAAGCCGCCACGGCGGCAAGCGCGAGGGTTGCGGCGATGGTTTTCATGGCGTTTTCATTCCCATTTGAAGTTGCGCTTGTCCTGCGTCGGGCCTGTGGTTGGAGAATCAAACCGGCGTCGGCAGCGCACCCGTTATTTCGTGGGCGCGATACGGCTCTTCAAGGAAGGCGACGTCCTCCGGGGCGAGCGCGAGCTCGACGGCGCGGACTGCGGCGTCGAAGTGCTTTGCATTCGTCGCGCCGACGATGGGAGCCGCCACGCCTTTGGCGAAGTGCCAGGCAAGCGCGACTTCGGACATCGTTACGCCGAGCCGTTCGGCAAGCGCGGCGACTCGCGCGATCGTTGCGAGGTCGTTCTCCTTGGACTTGTCGTATTTGGCGCGCATCACCCTGTCCGTCTGCGATCGTTTCGAAGCGCTCTCCCATTCCGGATGCGTGAGGTGACCGCCGGCAAGCGGCGAATACGGAATGAGCGCAACGCCGTACTGCCTCGCAACTGGGATGAGGTCGCGTTCGTTCTCGCGGTAGATGAGGTTGTAGTGGTTCTGAAGCGTGGAGAAAGGCGTGAGGCCATTCTGCTGTGCGCAGACCTGCAGGTTGTGGAACTGGTAGCCGTACATCGCCGAGGCGCCGAGGGCGCGAACCTTGCCGGACTTGACGAGCGCGTCGAGGGCGGCGACCGTTTCCTCTATCGGAGTGCCGTAGTCGAAGCGGTGTGTCTGGTAGAGGTCGAGGTAATCCGTCCCCAGTCGGCGGAGCGTCCCTTCGATTTCGCGTTCAATCGCCGCTTTCGACAGATGTCCGTCATTGAAATAAACCTTGGAAGCGATGACGACCTTGTCGCGGGCGACACCGCAGGATTTCAGTGCGCGGCCAAGAAACTCCTCGCTCGTGCCGTGCGCGTAGCAGTTGGCGGTGTCGAAGAAGTTGACGCCGAGATCGAGCGCGTGGCCCACCATTCGCGTCGTCTCTGCCTGCGGTAATGTCCAGAGATGGAAGTCCTCCGAGGCCTTGCCGTATGACATGCAGCCGACGCAGATGCGGCTGACTTCGATCTCGGTCTTGCCAAGCTTCACGTATTTCATGGTGTTTTCCTTTCCTGGTTGGCGTGCCGCCAAGGATGCAACGAAAAAGGGCTGTTTACCGTATGAAGTGAGTCGGTTCCCACGGTTCCTGCGGGGGGCGGGCCGTGGCGCCCGGATCGCGCAGGTTCTTGATCAGCCACGCCATGTTGCGGGCGAGCGTGCGCATGGTCTGCATGCCCTCGCCGTCCTGTGCGCATTCGCCCGCTTCGCGTCCGAAGACGATGTTCCAGTATTGCGACGTGACGACTGGGCAGTTCAGCATCTCAAACGGCATGTTCATGCACTGGTACGTCGCCGTGGAGCCGCCGCGACGGCACACCGCGACCGAGGCGGCCGGCTTGCACTCGATCTGCTTGCGCCCGGCGAAGCAGATGCGCTGCCAGAGCGCGAGGAATGCGCCGTTGGGCTGGCCGTAGTAGGTCGGCGCACCGATGACGATGCCGTCGGCCGCCTTCAGCTTCTCGATGATGCCGTTCGCCGCGTCGTCGTCGAACACGCAGTGTCCGAGCGACTTCTGGACGCACTGGTAGCAGGCGACGCAGCCCCGGACGGGCTGGTTGCCGATCCAGACGGTTTCGGTCTCGATTCCTTCGGCGGCGAGAGTGTCGGCGACTTCCTTCAGCGCCCGCGCCGTGTTGCCGTTCGCGCGCGGGCTGCCGTTGATCAGCAGCACCTTCATTCCGAGGCTCCTTGCCTGGCCGGGATTCTTTCGGCGGCGAACGTTTCCAGCGCCGCCACGCTCGACTTGATCGACGAGCCGCCGAACGCCTTGGGCGGCAGGATCTTGGCCACGTCGCCGATCACCTCGGCAAACTCCTTGCCGACACGCTGCATCCCGCCGCCGCCATGCGTCTGGAAGAGGCACACGGCCTTGCCTTTGAGCGCGGCGCGGTTTTGCGCGACCCAGGTTCGTACGGGCGGCGCCATCGTCCCCCACCAGTTGGGCGTGCCGACGAACACCAGGTCGTACTTCGCCAGATCCAGCCCGTCCATCGGCTTGATGGGACGGAGTTTCTTGCCGTAGCATTCCGGTTTCGCCTCGTCGCAGCACTTGCCATAGTTCGCATTGTACGGCGTTTCGGCCTTGATCTCGAAGAGGTCGGCGCCGGCCTTCTTCGCGATGGTCTCGGCGGCGAAGCGGGTGTTGCCGCTCCACGAGAAGTAAACGACCGCCGTCTTCTTCTTGCTTTCGCCTTCGTTTGCCAACGTGGCGCATGGCAACGCCGCCGCACCCGTAACGGCAACCGCCCCCTTGATGAATGTTCGTCGGTTCATGTTGTTTCCTCCTTTTGATGTTTAGCTGTAAAGATTGCACTTTCGAGGTTTAGCCGCAAAGGACGCACTTCAGATGTTTAGCCGCAAAGGACGCAAAGATCGCAAAGGGGTGTTGTTGCAAGCTAATGCAAATGTCATCACGGAAGTGAAATGCGGTGAAAGACTCACGCCGCCGAGCCAACGCGCAATCCCTGCCAACAAGGCGGCACCTGGCAAGCCAACCGCCCATACAAGCCCAGTGCGCTTGACGCCATACCCATTTTCACCGCTCATTCATCCCTCCATCCTTCGCATTCTTTTCGTTTTCAAAGCCTTTGCGTCCTTTGCGTTCTTTGCGGCTAAAATATATTTCTTTTTGCGGCTAGAACGTAGTTTGCTCTGTCATGCTACGCCCACTGATTTGTGTCTTTTGTAGCATCCCTTTTCATCAGGGTGTTTAGCCGCAAAGGACGCAAAGATCGCAAAGGTTTAAAGTCGCCTTGCAACCTTCTTGCATTGAAACTTTTCCGAGCCAAAGTTTATCAACAAGCCGTGTTCGCGCTTCATTGCCTTCAAGTAGTTTATGAGCTGTGCCGTATGGACTGGCAGAAGCGTCGAAACCGTTTTCAGTTCAATGACAATTCCATCCACAACCAAGTCGGCAACATACTCTCCGAGCACAAAGCCGTCTTCGTCGGTGACTTGAATTGGCACCTGAGCTTCCACCGTCATTCCTGCCTTGGCCAAACGATGAATCAAGCCGGCTTCGTAGACCTTCTCAAGATAGCCAACGCCGAGATAGACATGCAGGTCGTACGCCACTTGTCTGATTTTGTCGCAAATCGCATTTGCTTTTTGCTCTGTCATCCTAATGCCTCCTTTCTTTCTTTGCGTCCTTTGCGTTCTTTGCGGCTAAAACATACTTCTTTTTTGTGGCTAGAACGTAGTTCGCTCTGTCATGCTATGCCCCCTGATTTGTGTCCTTTGCAACTTCCCATTTCATCAGGGTGTTTAGCCGCAAAGGACGCAAAGATCGCAAAGGGGTGTTGTTGCAAACCAATGCAAATGTCATCACGGAAGTGAAATACGGTGAAAGATTCACGCCGCCGAGCCAACGCGCAACCCCTGCCAACAAGGCGGCACCCGGCAAGCCAACCGCCCATACAAGCCCCGTGCGCTTGACGCCATACCCATTTTCACCGCTCATTCATCCCTCCATCCTTCGCATTCTTTTCGTTTTCAAAGCCTTTGCGTCCTTTGCGTTCTTTGCGGCTAAAACTAAAACATATTTCTTTTGTAGCTAAAGCGTGTTGACGTATGGCCCGAGGAGGGCGGGGAGCTGCAACTTGGTGAAGCGGCCAACCCATGCCTCCGGGACGAACTTCTCGTCGCTCATGCACCAGCAGATCATCATGCCGTAGAGCTCGCACATGAAGAAGTGCACCAGCGTCTCGACGGGGGTGGACTGCTTGAGCAGGCCGTCTTTCACCGCGTCCTTGAGAAATGCCGTCAGGTGGCTGTGGTCGTAGGCGTACTTCCCGCCGCACATCTCGCCGGGCGAGTCGTTCGGATTGATCACCTCGCGCACCCACTGGCGGCAAAGCTCCACGCCGCCGCACGTCACCCCCTCCATGAAGCCCTTGAAGTAGAACGCGAGCTTTTCGACGATCGTCCCCTTGCGTTCGCGCGCCTTGCGGTCGACGTCGCCGAACCACTCCTTGCAGCATTCGAACACGATTTCCTCCTTGCGCTTGAAATAGACGTAGAAGGAGCCTTTGGCGACGCCGCAGGCGTTGGTGATGTCCTCGACGGACACGTTGGCGAATCCCTTTTCCTCTATGAGGGAACAGGCCGTCCGGTATATCTTCTGCCGCGTCTCCAGCGCGTTCTTCTGTCGCTTTGTCACTGGTTCTTGTCCTTTGTGCGCTTGGGCGAAAGTCGGCGGCATTATAGCATACCGCTGACCGCTGGTCAATGACTGCGGGTCACTTTCTTTGGGTGGCGGAGGGTGGGGGAGGAGGGGAGCGATGAGCGGGACAAGCGGGAGGGACGGGAGGCGCGCCGACAAGGCGCGGCCTCACGCCGGAACGCCGGCAAGGGCGGGAGGGACAAGCGGACGAGCGGACGAGCAGACACGCCGCGGCACGCGCACCGCCTAAGCCGAGCCGAGCCGCGCCTTGTCGGCGGCCGGGGAGCCGTTTCGGCGCCATTCCCCGTTCGGGTCATGGTGGGAACGGGGTGGAATCGGGTATAATCTGGCCATGAATCCGCTTCGTCCCGTCAAGCGATACCTCTTTCCCGCCGACTACATGGCCGACCCGTCCGTGCACGTCTTCGACGGCCGAATCTACATCTATCCTTCGCATGACCGGGATTGCGGGAATGCGGAGAACGACAACGGCGACCAGTACGTGATGAAGGACTATCACGTGCTGCGCATCGACGGCGATCCGCTGACGGGCGAGGTCGTGGACTGCGGCTGCGCCCTGAAGCTTGAGGACATTCCGTGGGCGTGGCGCCAGCTGTGGGACTGCGATGTCGCCGAGCGGGACGGGCGCTACTATCTCTATTTCCCGGCGAAGGACCGGAACGGTGTCTTCCGCACGGGCGTGGCGGTCGCGGACAGTCCGGAAGGTCCGTTCGTCCCCGAGCCCGATCCGATACGCGGCAGCTACTCGATCGACTGCTGCGTCCTGCGGGAGGGCGACGGCCACATCCTCTATTTCGGCGGCATCTGGGGCGGACAGCTCCAGCGCTACCGGGACAATCTCGCCCTTGAGGCGCCACGGCTGCCCGAGGGGGCCGAGCCGGCGCTTTCGCCGCGGGCGGTGCGCCTGTCGGCGGACATGAGGCAGTTCGCCGAAGCGCCGCGGGCCGTCGAACTCATTGACGTCAGCGGGAAGCCGCTGCGGGCGGACGATCCCCATCGCTTCTTCGAGGCCAGCTGGGTCTTCAGACGGGAAGGCAAGTGGTACTTCACGTATTCCACGGGCGACTCGCATCTCCTCTGCTGGGCGGTCGGCGCGGACCCGTGGGGTCCGTTCACCTATGGCGGCGTCATGCTCACGCCGGTAGTCGGCTGGACGACGCATCATTCGGTCGTCGAGTGGCGGGGCAGGTGGTATCTCTTTCACCACGACAGCGCCCCTTCGGGCGGCAAGTCCTGGCTGCGCAGCCTGAAGGTGTGCGAGCTCGCGTTTGACGCTGCCGGCGGCATCGTTCCCATCGAAGGGCTGGACGGGTGAAATCGGGCGGACTTTCGCAGCTGACGCGCTTCGCCTTTGGCGCCGGCGACCTGGCGCAGAACCTGATCTACCAGACGGTCAGCATCTATCTGCTGCTCTTCTATACGAACGTCTACGGACTCGCGCCGCCGGCGGCGGCGGGACTCTTCCTGGCCGTCCGGCTCGTCGACGTCGTCTGGGATCCGCTCGTCGGCGCCTTCGTCGACCGTCATTCGCCGAAGCTCGGCAAGTACCGCAGCTATCTCCTCTATGCGGGCGTGCCGCTCGCGGTTCTGGCGGTCGCCGCCTTCTGGACGGGACCCGCGCCGTCGTTCTGGTACGCGGCCGTGACCTACGGGGCGCTGTCGATGACCTACACGCTCGTCAACGTGCCGTACGGGGCGCTCAATGCGTCGCTTTCGCGCGATGCGGACGAAATCACCGCCCTTGTCTCCATCCGCATGATGATGGCCAATCTGGGCGGACTCGCCGTCGGCTCGGGTGTGCCGTTGCTGGTGAAGTCGCTGTCGTCCGACGGGAGCGTGAACACTCCCGGGGCGGCGGGCGCGTGGCTGCTCACGATGGGGCTGCTGGCCGCAGCCGGCCTGGGCCTGCTGATCTTCTGCTTCGCCCTCTGCCGGGAACGCGTCGCGATGTCGCAGACGGCGGCGTCGGCGGTGCGGGTGAGCGACCTCTGGACGGAGTTCGCGCGGAACCGTCCCCTGCGCGTCATTGCGCTCTTCTTCGTGACGGCCTTCGCCATGCTGTCCGTCGGCAATGCCGCGGGCGGCTATTTCCTCATCTACGGTCTGGAGGCCGAAGCGGAACTTCCGCTCTTCATGGCGCTGGGTTCGGTGCCGGCCCTCGTGCTGATGCCGCTGCTGCCCGTTTTCAGGCGCCGGGTCGGCAAGCTGGGCGTCTTCTACTGGTCGCTGACGCTCGCGATTCTCGGCATGCTCGCAATGTACGTCGGCGCGAAGTGGACGGACGGACGCCTGCGCCTCGTGGCCGTGATGGTCGCCCAGGTCGTGAAGAGTTCGGGCGTCCTGGTCGCGACCGGCTACATGTGGGCGCTCGTGCCGGACGTGATCGGCTACGGCGAGCTCAGGTCGGGCCGTCGCATTGCGGGCATCGTCAATGCGCTCACGGGCATCTTCTACAAGGCCGGCATGGCGCTCGGCGGCGTGGTGCCGGGCGTCGTCCTCGCGGCGACGGGCTTCCGGGCCGAGGCCGCCGTGCAGTCGCCGCTCGCCCGGGAGGGCATCCTGTGGCTGGTGTGCGTCATCCCGGCGGCCCTGCTGGCCTTGGCGACGTTCGTCATCTCGCGCTACGAGCTTGATGACGCGACAATGGATCGGGTGAATTCCGAACTGGAGAGAAAATGAATCCGCTGCTTGCCTCCCTCTTTGCGTTTCGGCTCGGCGCCGCCATCGGCCCGAGCGTCTACCTGGGGCCGGAAAACGACGAGACGCGCCTTGTCGCGCAGACCTTCGACTCGATTACGGCCGAGAACGAGATGAAGCCGTTTGCGCTGGAACCGCGCGAAGGCCGGTTCGACTTCGCCACGGCGGACCGCTTTGTCGCCTTCGGCGAGCGGCACGGCATGAAGGTCATCGGCCACTGCCTCGTCTGGCACCACCAGATGCCGCCCTGGTTCTTCCAGGGGGCCGACGGCCGGAAATGCGACCGCGAGACGCTGATCGCGCGCATGCGCACCTACATCCGCACGGTCGTCGGCCGCTACCGGGGGCGCGTGGCGGGGTGGGACGTCGTCAACGAGGCCTTCGACGGCAACGGCAGGCTGCACGATTCGCCGTGGCTGGAAATCATCGGCGGCGACTTCATGGAGCTGGCGTTCCGCTTTGCGCATGAGGCGGATCCCGCTGCCGAGCTTTACTACAACGACTTCGGCATGGCCGAACCCGGCAAGCGTGCGGGCGTCGTGGCGATGATCCGCGAGTTCCGTGCGAAGGGCGTCCCGATCCACGGCATCGGCATGCAGAGCCACGTTGCGCTCGAATATCCCGACCTTGCGGACTACGAGGCCTCGATTGCCGCGTTCGCCGCCGAAGGCGTGAAGGTGATGATCACCGAACTCGACGTGAGCGTGCTGCCGTCCGCCTGGGACCATTCGGCGGAAATCGCCAGCCGCCGCGACTATGACGCGAAGTACGATCCGTGGCGGGACGGCCGCCTGCCCGAGGAAGTCCAGCAGCGGCTGACCGACCGCTATCTCGCGCTCTTCGACCTTTACCGGCGCTATCCCGCGATCGACCGCGTCACCTTCTGGGGCGTGTCCGACCGCCAGAGCTGGCTCAACGACTTCCCCATGCGCGGACGCACGGACTACCCGCTGCTCTTCGACCGCAGCCTTCGGGAGAAGCCGTGCTGCACGGCGCTCAGGCGCCTCGCGGCCGAACCGCCGCCGGCGCCCGCCGCGCTCCCGCCGCCGAAGACGCCGCTTGCGACCTTTACGCACTTCACCTATCGGGGCGAGGACAGGATTCCGGCCTTCGATCCCGCGACCGAGTACTGCAATCCGATCGTCGGCGGCATGGGGCCCGATCCCGCGATTACGCGCAAGGGCGACGACTACTACCTCGCGCACAGCTCCTTCAGCTACTTTCCCGGCATCCCGGTCTATCGTTCGAAGGACCTTGTCGCCTGGAGCTTCTGCGGCTACGTCGGCAACCGCCGCTCGAATCTCCGGTTCGGCAAGGGACTCGGACTCTCGGCGGGCGTGTTTGCCCCGGACATCAAGTACAATCCGCACAACGACACCTTCTATCTGATCGTCACCGTCATCGGCGACCGCGGCAACGTCGTCTACAAGACGAAGGATCCGGAGCTCGGGTGGAGCGAACCGATTCCCGTGCCGGTCGGCGGCATCGATCCGGGCTTCTTCTTCGAGGACGACCGGACGGCCTGGATCGTGAACAACGACGATGCGCCGGACAACCGGCCGGAGTACCCGGGACACCGCACGGTCCGCATCCGCAAATACGACCTGACGACGGACCGGTGCGTCCCCGGAACGGAGCGGATTCTCGTCAACAAGGGCGTGCGTCCGGAGGAGAAGCCGATCTGGTGCGAGGGACCGCACCTCTACAAGATCGACGGCCGCTACTACCTGATGACTGCGGAGGGCGGCACGGGCGGCTGGCACTCCGAGGTGATCTGGATCGGCGATTCGCCGACGGGTCCGTTCAGGCCGGCGCCGGTCAATCCGATCCTGACGCAGCGCGACTTGCCGCACGACCGTCCGGACCCGGTCACTGCGGCGGGGCATGCGGACCTCTTCCAGGCCGCCGACGGTTCCTGGCATGCCGTCTTCCTCGGCATCCTGCCGTATGCGGCGAAGGACGGGCGTCGGCTGTGCAATACCGGACGCAGCACGTTCCTCCTCCCCGTCAGCTGGGTGGGCGAAGGCGAGACGCGTCAGCCGATCATCCTGCCGCAGGGCGAGGTCGTGCCGCGCGTGCTGCCGCGTCCGATTCCTGCGGCGGGGACGCCCGGCCTGCAGCTGACGGCCAACCCGTCCTGGGTCGACGACTTCGTCACGCCGGCCCTCGATCCGGCGTGGTTTGCGCTGCGCGGCGACCTTCGGGAGCGCGCGCATGGCGACTGGGCGGAGTTCTGGGCGATGAGCGCGCGCGGCGGCAGGCCGGGCCTTACGCTTGCAGCGCGCCGCCCGACCCTCAGCCAGCCGGACGACCCGTCCTACCTCTGCCGCTGGGTGCGCAACGCGTCCTTCACGGCGGAGATCACGGTCGATTTCGCCGCCGTCTCCGCAGGGGACTTCGCCGGTCTCGCCTACTATCAGAACGAGCGGCACTTCTACGCGATCGGCAAGACGAAGGACGCGATAGTGCTTTGGCGCAACGACTGCGAAAGCTCCGAGATCGTGGCGCGTGCGGCCCTCCGGTCGGCGGCGCCCGTGCGCTTGCGCATCGTCGCGCGGGAAGCGACGGTCGAGTTCGCCTGTTCGCCGGATGACGGCCTCACCTGGCAGGCGCTGGGCGGCAAGTGCGACGCCACCATCCTGTCGACGGACCATGCCGGCGGCTTCGTCGCCTGCACGATCGGTCCGGTCGCCTGGTCGGATCGGTAGCCGCATCGCGGGCCGCGCTCCCGACGGCCTGGGCGCCCGACTTCGACAAGCTGGAACGGCGATAGGATGGGCGACTTTCGCCAGATTACCCTTTCGGGGGAGGGGCAAATGCGCTTAAATTCGGTAGAATATGCACACAAAATACAGGAGTGGGGGGAGAAGACATGCTGACGTGGATTGACTGGCTGATGATCGGAGGCTATTTCGCCCTGCTGGCGGGCGTGGTCGTCTTTACGCTGCTGCGGCAGAAGATACAGAGCGGGGAAGACCTGTTTCTGGGCGGGCGTTCCGTCGGCTGGCTCGCCATCGGCGCCTCGATCTTCGCGGCGAACATCGGCTCCGAGCATCTGATCGGCCTCGCCGGCTCGGGCGCGGCGGCGGGCCTGTCGCAGTCCCACTGGGAGTTCCACTCCTGGGTGCTGGTGATGATGAGCTGGGTCTTCCTTCCGTTCTACTACAAGTCGGGGGTCTCGACGATGCCGGAGTTCCTTGAGCGCCGCTTCGGCGCGCGGGCGCGCTGGATCCTCTCGCTCGTGTCGCTGGCGGCCTACGTCCTCACCAAGATTTCGGTGACGGTCTTCGCGGGCGCGCTCTTCTTCGAGGTGATGATGCCGGAGGTCCAGGTCACGATCGGCTCGACCGTCGTCTCGTCCTTCTGGATCGGCGCCATCGCGACGGTCGTGCTCGCCGGCGTCTATTCGTCGATCGGCGGGCTTTCCGCCGTCGTCTACACCGACCTCGTCCAGACCGGCATCATCCTCGCCGGCACGCTGTCCGTCACCGCGTTCGCGCTCTATCATCTCGGCCACTCCGGCATGGTGCTGCCGGACGGCACGGTCGCGGCCTCCGCGAGCGACGGCTGGGCCGTCCTGAAGGCGACGATCAAGTCGACGGGCAACGTCGAGCAGTTCGGCCTCTGGCATTCGCTCGCGCACAAGGCGTTTCCGTGGCTCGGCGTCATCGTGGCGTCCGCGACGATCGGCGTGTGGTACTGGTGCACCGACCAGTTCATCATCCAGCGCACGCTGGCGGCGAAGAACCTCACCAACGCCCGTCGCGGCGCGATCTGGGGCGGTGCGCTCAAGCTCTGTCCGGTGTTCCTGTTCCTCGTCCCGGGCATGCTCGGCTTCGCGCTGTGGCACAACAACGTGACCGTGAACGGCACGCCGTTCCAGGAGCTCATGTGCAAGCTGGTCGATGGCGTGAAGGTGATCGACGGCGACAAGGTGTTCCCGACGCTGGTCCAGAACCTCCTCCCGGTCGGCTTCCGCGGGCTCGTCGTCGCCGGCATGATCGCCGCGCTCATGAGCTCGCTCGCGTCGCTGTTCAACTCCGTCTCGACCCTCTTCACGGTGGACGTCTACCAGAAGCTGAAGCCGGAGACGCCGGCGCGCAGGCTCGTCACCATCGGCCGCACGACGACCGTCGTGATGACGGCGCTCGGCCTCCTGTGGCTGCCGATCATGAAGGCGATTGCGGGCGGCGGGCTCTACCAGTACATCCAGTCCGTCCAGTCCTTCCTCGCGCCGCCGATCGTTGCGGTCTTCGTGATGGGCCTCTTCTGGAAGCGCATGAACCTGCGCGGCGCCGTGTGGGGGCTTTCCCTCGGCTTCGTGCTCGGCATGGCCAAGCTCGGCGCGAACGCCGTCTGGGGCGGCGCGGACGGCTTCGCGTTCATCCAGGACTTCTACTTCTCGGGGCTCCTGCTCGTCACCTCGGTCGCCATCGTCGTCGTCGCGTCGCTTACGGCGCCCGCGCCGGCGGCGGCGAACACGAAGGGCCTGACCTTCGCGGGCCTCGATCCGGCGTTCCGGGAGGAGAACCGCGCGAGCTGGAACTGGATCGACGTCGTCGCGTCCGTCGCCGTCGTCGGCTGCGTGCTCGCCGCCTATGCGTACTTCTGGACCTGGCTCGGCTAGCCCAACTTCACAACAGCGCCACGGCGCGAGGTCGCGCCGGGTACTTTTCAGCAAGGAGACACGAAAATGATCAACCAACCTGCCGTCAAACTGGCCGTCGTCGGCGTGAGCCGCGACTGCTTCCCCGCCACGCTCACCCAGAAGCGCGTCGCCGCCGTGCTGGCCGAGGCCAAGAAGGCCAAGGTCGCCGTCGTCGGCTGTCCCGTCACGATCGAGAACGAGACGGACGCGATGCAGGCCCTCGAATGGGTCCGCAAGGAGGGCGTCAACGCGTGCTGCGTGTTCCTCGGCAACTTCGGCCCCGAAGGCCCCACGACGCTCTTCGTCCAGAAGTTCGGCGGCCCGACGATGGTGCTCGCGGCGAAGGAGGAGAACAAGGCCGTGCTGGCGTCCGACCGCGGCGATGCGCTCTGCGGCGTCCTCAACTTCAGCTACAACGTGGGCCTCCGCCGGCTCAAGGTCTGCATCCCCGAGTATCCGGTCGTCAGCCCGAAGGAGGCCGTCGCCGAACTTCGGGACTTCACCAAGATCGCGCGCGTCGTCCTCGGCATCAGGAGCCTCAAGGTCTTCGGCTTCGGCCCGCGCCCCTACGACTTCCTCGCCTGCAACGCGCCGATCCAGCCGCTCTTCGACCTCGGCGTCAACGTGCAGGAGAACTCCGAACTCGACCTCTTCGAGCACTTCCACAAGATGGCGTCCCGCAAGTCGGAAATCGACGCGATCGCCAAGGACATGCAGCGGGAGCTCGGCCGGCGGTGTCCGTACCCGGATCTGCTCCCGCAGCTGGCGCAGTTCGAACTCGCGCTCATGGACTGGTACGAGAAGCAGCGCGGCGCGGCGGAGTTCGCCGTCTTCGCGAACAAGTGCTGGCCGGCCTTCCAGACGAGCTTCCGCTTCGTCCCGTGCTACGTCAACTCCCGGCTCACCGGCCGCGGCATTCCGGTCGCCTGCGAGGTCGATCTCTACGGCGCGGTCTCCGAGTACATGGTCGAGTGCGCGACCGAGCAGCCGGCGACGCTCCTTGACATCAACAACTCCGTTCCGGACGACATCCTGCCGAAGGGCGTTGCGCTCGCGGGCGCCGAGAAGCGCGACCTCTACATGGGCTTCCACTGCGGCAACACCTGCGGCGCGTGCCTCAAGAACTGCGGCATGAAGTACCAGCTCATCATGAACCGCGGGCTGGAGGGCGGCGGCAAGCCGGTCATCTCGCGCGGCACGCTGGAAGGGCAGATCAAGCCGAGCGAAACGACGATGTTCCGCCTGCAGTCCAACAGCGACTCGCAGCTCGTCTCGTACATCGCGCACGGCCGGTTCCTCGACGTCAACCCGCATTCGTTCGGTTCGCTCGGCGTCGCCGCGATTCCGGGCTTCGCGCGCTTCTACCGCCACGTCCTCATCCAGAAGCGCTTCCCGCACCACGGCGCGTTCGGCTTCGCGAAGTGCGGCAAGGTGCTCTTCGAGGCCCTGAAGCTGCTCGGCGTCGACGACATCAACACGCCGAAGCCGGCGGGCGAACTCTACCCGGGCGAAAATCCGTTCGCGCGCTGAGCGTCGTCGTCGGCGCTCGCGCCCGCCTCCGGCCGCCCGTCGTCCCGGGCGGCCTTCGCGTCCGCGCCCGACCCCCGGCGGGTGTTGTCCCGGGGGCTTGTCGTATGCTATAATCTGACCATGATTAATGCCATTCTGCTGCTGGCGGCCACCTATGCGAATCCGATCCTGCATCTGGACTTTTCGGATCCCGACGTCTGCATAGGCGGCGACGGCAGGGCCTACATGACGGCCTCGAGCTTCGGCGGGCTGCCGGGGCTGCCGATCCTGGCGAGCGAAGACCTCGTCAACTGGTCGTACGTTGCGTACGCGTTGTCGGCGCATCCGTTTGCGGCCGACGATCCGCAGCACGGCAAAGGCGTGTGGGCGCCGTCGATCCGCTATCGGGCGGACCGGGGCGAGTACGTGATCTACTGGGGCGATCCCGACCGCGGCATCTACCGCGTGGCGGCGCAGCGGCCGGAGGGGCCGTGGGGCGAGCCGCGGCTCGTGGTCGCGGGCAGGGGCCTCATCGACCCGTGTCCCCTCTATGACGACGACGGCCGCGTCTATCTCGTCAACGCCTGGGCGGCGTCGCGGGCGGGCATGAACTCGGTGCTGACCGTGCGGGAACTGGATGCGGAGGAGACGCAGCCGATCGGCGATCCCGTGCTGGCCTACGACGGCATCCCGCAGGGCAACTTTACCGCCGAAGGGCCCAAGTTCTACAAGAAGGACGGCGAGTACTGGCTTTTCTTCCCCGCCGGCGGCGTGGAGACGGGCTGGCAGGTCGCCGCGCGGGCGCAGTCGCCGTTCGGGCCCTATGCGACGAAGACCGTCCTCGCGCAGGGGAAGACCGAGGTCAACGGGCCGCATCAGGGGGCGGCGGTGAATTTGCGCTGGCGAAGGGAGAACGGCCGGCTGGCGGAAGGCGCCGACTCGTGGCATTTCGTCCATTTCCGGGACAAGGGGGCTTACGGGCGCATCGTCTATCTTGAGCCGATGGTCTGGGAGCGGGGCGCCTGGCCCGTGATCGGCAACGCCGGCGAGCCCGTGGCGACGGCGCGAATTCCCGGCGGCCGGACGGCGCAGCTGCCGTTTGGGGGGCTGCAGGTCTCCGACGAGTTCAGCGCCCTCGGACCGGGTCCGCAGTGGCAGTTCCTGGGGAAGTCCGCCGACCTGGCGGCATGGGGCAGTCCCGAGGGATGCTTCCGCCTGTATTCGACCGCGATTTGCACCGGCGGCGAGTGCGCGGGCGGCGGGCGCAATCTGTGGAATACGCCGAATCTGATGGTGCAGAAGTTTCCGGCGGAGGCCTTTACGGCGACGCTGAAGGCGCGCGTCAGCGCCAAGGAGGACGCCGAGGAGGCGGGGCTGATCGTCCAGGGCCGCAGCTATGCGCGGCTCGGCCTCCGGTTCAATGCGCAGCAACCGGCGTTCGAGGTCGTCTATGTCGAATGTCGCGATGCCGACCGGGGCGGGGCCGAGAGCAGCCCGCAGGTGCTGGGCACGCTGCCGCCGCAGGTCACGCCGGCCGGCCTGCGCGCCGTCAGCTCCGCCGACGTCCGCCTGCGGCTGTCGGTCGTGCGCGGCACGTCGCCGGAGGGCGGAATCGTGCCGAACTGCACGTTCGCCTGGTCGCCGGACGGCGTCGCCTGGCAGCCGTGTCCCGTGACGTTCCCGGCCGCGAACGGAAAATGGATCGGCGCGACATTCGGCATCTACGCCATCTGCGAACCCGGCGTCCAGGATCGCGGCTGGATCGATGCGGACTGGCTGCGCGTCGAATGATGCGCCGAAACGACTGAAGGCAGGGCAGGGAGAATTCATGTTCACGCTGGGAATTGACTCGTCGACGCAGGGCATCAAGGCCCTGGTGTACGATACGGATGCGCAGGCGGTCGTGACAACCGTCGCGGTCGGCTTCGGCAGGGAGCTGCCGGAATTCGGCTGCCCCGACGGTTTCCTGCCGAATGCCGATGCGCTTGTCCGCCAGGCCGATCCGCAGATGTGGCTCGCCGGACTCGACCGGGTGCTCGCGAAGCTGCAGGCGGCGTTTGACCCCTCGAAGATCGCGGCAATCGGCGGCGACGCGCAGCAGCACGGGAGCGTGTACCTCAACGCCGGCTGGGCGTCGGCGCTGAGTCGCCTGCGGCTGGGCGCGTCGGGCGGGGAGCGGCTGACGGACGTGTTTGCGCACGCCTTCGCGCGGCCGGTCGCGCCGATCTGGATGGATTCGTCGACGGGGGCGGAAGTGGCGGAGCTGAACCGGCGCTTCCCCGACATGGCGGCGCGGACGGGTTCGCCGGCGATCGAGCGCTTCACGGGTCCGCAGATCATGAAGTTTGCGCAGGACGATCCCGCGGGCTACGCGAACACGGTGCGGATCCATCTCGTCTCCTCCTTCCTTTGCTCGGTCCTCGTCGGCGAGGACGCGCCGACCGACATCGGCGACGGGTCGGGCATGAATCTGCTCGACCTGAGGACGCTGGCGTGGGACGAGGAGCTCTGCGCGGCCGTGGCGCCGGGGCTCCGGGAGCGGCTGCCGGGCGTGGCGGTGCCGGGCGCGCCCCTGCGCCGAGGCGCCGGCCTTGCCGCCTACTTCGCGCGTTACGGCCTCACCCCGGGCATTCCCGTCGTGCCGTTCACCGGCGACAATCCGGCCTCGCTCGTGGGCACGGGGGCGGACCGGCCGGGCGTCGCGGTCATCTCGCTCGGGACGAGCGACGTGTTCTTTGCGGCGATGGACCGCTTCCAGGTCGATCCCGACGGGTGCGGCCACGTCTTCGGGAATCCTTCGGGCGGATGCATGAGCCTTGCCTGCGTGAAGAACGGCTCGCTGGCGCGCGAAAAGGTCCGTGCGATGGTCGGCTGCGACTACGCCTATTTCGACGAGGGCGCGTTCGATGCGGTGCGGCGCGGCGCGGGAAGCGGAAAGTGCCTGCGGGCGTTTCCCTATTTCGAAGCGGAGATCACGCCGAAGCACCCGGCGACGGGCATCGAGGCGGCGTTCGACTGGGAGCGCGCGTCGGACGCGGAGAAGATCGTTTCGATCATTCGCGGGCAGGTGCTCAACCTCTTCGAGCGCACGCGCTGGATCGGCAAGTTCGACGTCATCCGGGTGACGGGCGGGGCGAGCCGTTCGCAGGGCATTCGGGAGTCGATCGCCGAGATCTTCGGCGCGAAGGTCGAAACGCTCGACGTCCCCGATTCCGCCGCCCTCGGCGGCGCGTTGCTGGCCGCACGGTGCGCGGCCGGCGAAGTCAGGCGAAAGGAGTGTGGCGTATGACGGCGAAAACGACGAACATGAAGGAGGAACGGATGACGAAGACGATGAGCCTGTGCGCGGCGGGGGCCGCGCTGGTGCTGGCGGGCGGATGCTGCGTGTCGGACCGGGCGGGGGAAGCCCGCGATTTCGGCACGACGAAATATGGCGAAAGGGCGCACATCTACCTGCTTGAGGGCAAGGGCGGCCTGAAGATGGAGGTGACGGATTACGGCGGCCGCGTGAACCGCCTGTGGGTTCCGGACGCGAAGGGCGAACTGGTCGACGTGACGGTCGGTTTCGACTCGCCCGCGGGCTGGGAAACGACGCCCGGCTATTTCGGGGCGATCATCGGCCGTTACGGCAACCGCATCGCCAACGGCAGGTTCGAGCTCGACGGCAAGACCTACGTGCTCGCGCAGAACGACGCCGACCATCAGGCGAACCTCCATGGCGGCACGCGCGGCTGGGACGGCTACGTCTGGGACGCGAAGCCGTTCGCGAAGGGGGACGACGTGGGCATCGAGTTCGCGCGCGTCTCGCCGGACGGCGAGGAGGGCTTCCCGGGTACCGTGTCCGTGAAGGTGACGTACACGATCACCCCCGACAACGTCTGGCGCATCGAGTACGAGGGCACGACGGACCGGACGACGCCGCTCAACATGACGCAGCACGTCTACTTCAACCTGAACGGGTCCGGCACGATTCTCGACCATGAGCTCCAGATTGCGGCGGCGAAGTATTCGCCCGTCAACGCCAATCTCGAACCGGTCGGCCCGGCCGCCGCCGTGGCGGGTACGCCGTTCGACTTCCGTGACTTCCGCGTGATCGGCGAGCGCATCGACGATCCGGACGGGGTGCTTCGGCATGGTCCCGGCTACGACCACAACTGGGTGCTGGACGGCGAGGGCTTCCGCAGGGTCGCCGAGCTGCGTGGCCGGGAACGGGCGATGGAGGTCTGGACCGACCAGATCGGCCTGCAGTTCTATGCGGGCAACTTCATCAGCGACGGGTGGAAGATGAAGGACGGCCGCCCGATGCGGCGCCGCGGCTATCTCGCGCTGGAGACGCAGCACTTCCCGAACACGCCCAACCGGCCCGATTTCCCGACGACCGACCTGAAGCCGGGCGAGACGTACAGGACGGTCACCGAATACCGTTTCCGGCCGCGCTGAACGCGCGGGCGCGCCAGTCGCGCATCGTCATGCCGTAGCGCGCGCGGAAGAGCCGCTTGAGGGTGACGGGCGAATTCCACCCGCAGAGATTGGCGATCGGTTCGATGGCCTGTCCCGGGCGGGACAGCAGTTCGCGGGCGCGGTCGAGCCGCACCGCGTGGATTTCGTCCAGGATGGTGTGTCCGACGGCGGCGCGGAAGCGGAGCTCGGCCATGCGGCGCGAGCAGCCCATGGCGGCGGCGACCTGCGGCACCCGGAGGCCGTTCGCGGCCTCGCGGCGGATCAGTTCGAGCGCCTTCACAAGCCGCGCGTCCAGCACTTGCGCGGGGCGGCTCGACTCGCGGCGGATGACGCCATGCGGGGCGGCGGAGAGCCGTGCGCAGCGGAAGCCCGGCTCCTTCAGCCGGCGGGCGAGCAGTTCGACGCTGAGCTGTCCGATGCGGCGAAAGTCGGGCACGATGCTGGAGATGGCGGGACGCGAGTTCTCGCAGAGGAAGAGGTCGTTGTCCGCCCCGACGACGAAGAGGTCGCCGGGAATCGCGAGCTCCTCCTGCTGGGCCGCCGCGACGACGCGCTCGGCCGTGAGGTCGTTGGCCGCAAAGATTCCCGTGCCGTGCGGCAGGGACCGGAGGAACGCCCGCAGCACCGCGTCCTCGCCCGCGAAGGCCGTTCGCGACCAGGCCCTGCGGGGGGCGCGGCAGAAGGGGATCCGGAGTTCCGCCGCGCGTGCGGCAAAGCGCTGCTCGCGGAGCGACGACCACCACGCGCGCGCGTGCCAGCCGACGAAGGCAAGGGCCTGGGGCCGCGCGGCGACCAGCTCTTCGAAGGCGAGGTCGGCCGAGACTTCGATGTCGAGGTTCACGGCGAGCCCGCCCCGGACCGCCGGATCGCGGTCGAGCCAGACGGTGGGCAGGGCCTTGAGTTCGCGCGCGTCGGGCACCGGGTTCGCGTCCGCACATTCCACGATCGCGCCCGCAGGGCGCCACAGGTGGACGAAGTCGCGCGCCCGGCGCCCGCTGCGCTCCATCTCGACGGGACGGATCGTCCAGCCGAGCGCGCGCGCGGCGGCGTAGGCGCCGGCCAGCTTTTCCTCGACGGGTGCCGAGAGCTTGGGCGTGAAGAAGAGGACGGCGGTCATGGCCCCATTCTACCAAACCGTCCGGGTATTGCGCAATATGCAAGATTATTATTTCGTTTTACGCAATACGCGGCGAGGGGCAATCGGGTAGACTGTCTCCCGTAAGCACAGGGAGTTGCGCATATGAAGGCTTTTGCCATTACTGGAGTCAGGGAAACGGCTTTCGTCGACCGCGCCGAGCCGGAGGTCAGGTCCGACGAGGTGCTGCTGCAGGTCAACTACGTCGGCTACTGCGGGAGCGACCTCAACACGTACCGCGGCTTCAATCCGCTCGTGCGGCTGCCGCGCATTCCGGGACACGAGATCTCGGCGACGATCGTCGAGAAGGGCGCCGGCGTGCCGGCGGCGTGGCGCGTCGGCCAGACCGTGACCGTGTCGCCCTACACGAACTGCGGCCTCTGCTCGAGCTGCCTGAAGGGGCGGCCCAACTGCTGCCGCTACAACGAGACGCTGGGCGTCCAGCGCGACGGGGCGCTCACGAAGTTCATCGCCGTCCCCTGGACGAAGCTCTACGACGCCGAGGGCGTGGCCCCAGACCTCGTCGAGCTGGTCGAGCCGCTGACGGTGGGCGGGCATGCCGCGGACCGTTCGGGCGCGATGGAGGACGACGTGACGGCCGTCATCGGCTGCGGCGCGGTCGGCCTTGGCGCGGTGCTGGGGCTTGCCCGCAAGAACGCCCGCCGGGTGATCGCCGTCGACGTCGACGACGAGAAGCTTGCGCTCGCGGGGGAATTCGGCGCGACGGACGTCGTCAACAGCGCCAAGACCGATCTTCATGCGGCGCTGGAGGAGCTTTCGGACGGCCACGGCCCCAACTGCATCATCGAGGCCGTCGGCCTGCCGGCGACCTTCCGCGCAGCGGTGGACGAGGTCGCGTTCGCGGGTTCCGTCACCTACATCGGCTACGCGAAGGCGCCGGTCGAATACCAGACCAAGCTGTTCGTCCAGAAGGAGCTCGACATCCGCGGCAGCCGCAATGCGAATCCGGGGAACTTCCGCCGGGTCGTCGATTTCGCGCGCCGCGGCCTCTTCCCGATCGCGAAGATGCTCACGAGGACGTATGCGTTCGCGGACGCGGGCCAGGCGCTCGCCGACTGGGACGCCGCGCCGGGCAAGGTCTGCAGGCTGGCGGTGAAGCTGTGATCGTCGATTCCCACCAGCATTTCTGGCACTACACCGACGAGGAGTTCGGCTGGATTGCGACGGACAGCCTCCGCCGCGACTTCGGTCCGGACGACTTGCGGGCGGTCGTCCGCGCCGCCGGCGTCGACCGGGTCGTCGCCGTGGAGGCGCGGCAGTGCGTTGCCGAAACCGAATGGCTCCTCGCCTGCGCGGCGGACTGCGAGTTCGTCGCGGGCGTGACCGGCTGGCTGCCGATCGCGGCGGACGACTTCGCCGCGCAGCTCGAGCGCTTCGCCGCCGAGCCGAAGCTCAAGGCGCTCCGGCACGTCGTCCAGGACGAGCCGGACGACGCGTTCATCCTGCGCGAGGACTTCAACCGCGGCATCGACCGGCTGGAGCGGACGCCGCTGGCCTACGAGATACTCGTCTTCCAGCGCCAGCTGGCGAACGCCGTCGCCTTCGCCGACCGTCACCCCAACCTGCGGCTGGTGCTGGACCACATGGGCAAGCCCGAAAAGGCGGGGACCCGGCCCAACCCCGAATGGGTCCGGCTCGTTCGCGCGATGGCGCAGCGCGAGCACGTGTGCTGCAAGGCCTCGGGGCTGGTCACGGAGGTCGGCAACGTCGACTTCCGCCCCTTTCTCGAAACCGTGCTCGAGGCGTTCGGCCCGAAGCGCGTGATGTGGGGCAGCGACTGGCCCGTCTGCACGGCCGACCTTGCCTACGCCGACTGGCTCGCCGCCTGTCGGTCCGTCCTTCCCGAGGAATGTTTCGCTCACACCGCCCAGGAGTTCTACCGACTATGAAGCAACTGCTGCCCCTTTCGCTGTTCGCCCTGACCTGTACGCTGGCGCAGCCGGTGCTCGCGCAGGCCGTCGAACGCGCGCGCCCCGCCGGCTGGGAGCGTCTCGTGCCGGGCGGGCGCTTCATGGACCGCTTCGAGGTGTCCCGGCCGATTGGCGAGCTGACGTCCGACTGCTGGGGCGGGGACAACGTGAAGCCGCGCGACGTGCGCAACGGCATGGAGTCCGCCGAATATTCGTACTGGGGCGGCAACATCACGCCGATCGGCGGCAAGTACCATCTTTTCGTCGCGCGCTGGCGGGAGTGCGAGCCGAAGGGGCATATGCACTGGCACTTCAGCGAAATTGCGCATTGCGTGTCGGATCGCTGCGACGGCGACTTCAAGGTCGTTTCCGTGGTCGGCCCCGGGCACAATCCGGAGCTGTTCCGCTGCAAGGACGGCTCCTGGGCGCTGTACTGCATCGACGCCCGCGGCAAGGCGCACGTGTATCGGGCGGCGGATGTCGACGGGGAATGGCGATACGGGCGGCTGGCGCTCGATTCGAAAGGCAAGAAGCTCATCGAGGGCGAGTCGAACTTCTCCTTCACGCGGCGTCCCGACGGGTCGGTGCTCGCGGTCTGCCGCGGGGGCGCGATCTGGCTCAGCGAGGACGGCATCCGGCCGTTCGTGATGATGACGGAGCAGCGGGCGTATCCGGACGTGGAGGGGCGCTTCGAGGACCCGGTCCTGTGGCGCGACGAGGTGCAGTACCACATGATCGTCAACGACTGGCTCGGGCGCGTCGCGTGGTACCTGACCTCGCCGGACGGCTTCGCCTGGACGACGCAGCCGGGCGAGGCGTATCGGCCGGGCATCGCGAAGATCGCGGGGGGCGGGAGCAACGACTGGTTCAAGTACGAGCGCATGCGCGTGCTGCAGGACGAGTTCGGTCGCGTCGTCCAGGCGAACTTCGCCGTCATCGACTGCGTGAAGCGGGAAGACCGGGGCGGCGACATCCACTCGTCGAAGAACATCACGATTCCGGTGAATCCCGGCCGCCGCGTGCGGAGCTTCAGGAAGACGAAGACGGCGTGGGAAATGCGCATCGCGAAGGAGGCGGGCTTCGACCCGCGGACGGACGTGGACGTCGGGAGCGTCATCCTGGGGCCGCAGTCGTTCGTCGCCTTCGGCCAGGGCGTGCGGCCCGTCGGCTCGGCCGAGGCGGACGGCGACCTCGTCCTCCGCTTCCCGCTCGTCGAGCTCGACTCGGCCGTCGTCAAGGCGATGGGCCGGGAAAGGAACGGCCGGCTCTTCTTCGCGACCTGCCGCACGGACGGCTCCAGGCTGGAAGGGGCCTGCCGCTGATGGAAACGCCCGTCATCTTCGGCACCAGCTGCCTCGGCAACCTGTACAAGGTCGTTCCGTTCGCGACCAAGCTGGAGATCGTCTCGGAGTGGTTCCAGGCCTTCCCCAGGCCGTTCGTCGATTCGGCCGGCAAGTATGGCGCGGGCCTTGCGCTCGAATGCATCGGCAGGGCGCTGCGCGCGCTCGGCAAGCGGCCGGGCGACCTCACGATCTCCGTGAAGCTCGGCTGGCGCCGCCAGCCCCTGACGACGCCCGAGCCGACCTTCGAGCCGGGAGCCTGGGCGGGCCTCGAATGGGACGCGCGGCAGGACATTTCCGCCGCGGGCATCCTGCGCTGCTACGAGGAGGCGCGGGAACTGCTCGGGTATCCGATCGACTACGTTTCCGTGCACGACCCCGACGAGTATCTCCAGTCGGCGGCGGACGGCCTCCGCGCGTCCCGCCGCGCGGACGTCCTCGGCGCGTACGCGGCGCTCTTCGCCCTCAAGGCCAGGGGCGAGGTGAAGGGCGTCGGAATCGGCGCGAAGGACTGGACGGCCATCCGCGACCTCTATCGCGACGTGAAGTTCGACTGGGTGATGTTCGCGTGCGCGCCGACGCTGCTCCGGCATCCGCCGGAACTGCTGGCGTTCGTGGACGAGCTCAAGGCGGCGAACGTGATGCTGATCGACTCGGCGGTGTTCAACGGCGGGTTCCTGATGGGGTCCGACATGCTCGACTACCGCAAGGCGGAGCCGTCCAAGGACGCGGAGGCGTTCGCGTTCCGCGACCGGTATCTGGCGCGGTGCCGGGAATTCGGGCTCGATCCCGCCGTCCCGGCGGTGCAGTACGCCTACCGTCTCGGCTTCGACGCCGTGGCGCTCAACACCTCCTCGCCGCGCCGCATCCGGCAGAACGCCGATTATGCGAAGGCGGTCGTGCCGGAGGCGTTCTGGCAGGGGATACTCCAAAAGGGGTAGTGACAAGCCGCGCATTTTAAGGTAGAATTGCCGACATCCAATTGGAGGAGAAGTCGCGGATGCAGGCAACTATCGAAGCGGGGAAGGCCGTGATGGGCATCGAGTTCGGCTCGACGCGCATCAAGGCGGTGCTGATTGACGAGCGGTTCCGGGTGATCGCACAGGGTGCGCACGACTGGGAGAACCAGCTAGTGGACGGCTTCTGGAGCTATTCGCTCGCGGCCGTCGAGAACGGCGTCCGCGACGCGTATGCGAAGTGCGCGGCCGAAGTCGAGGCGAAGTTCGGCGTGAAGCTGCGGCGGCTCGCCGCGCTCGGCATCTCGGGCATGATGCACGGCTATCTGCCGTTCGACGCGCAGGGGCGGCTCCTGACGCCGTTCCGCACCTGGCGCAACGTGACGACGGCCAGGGCCGCCGCGGAGCTTTCCGACCGCTTCAGCTTCAACGTCCCGCAGCGCTGGTCGGTCGCGCACTACGCGCAGGCGATGCTCGACGGGGAGGCGCATGTCCCGCAGGTCCGCCGGCTGATGACGCTCGCGGGCTACGTCCACTGCCGCCTTACCGGCGAGAACGTGACGGGCATCGGCGAGGCGAGCGGAATGTTCCCGGTCGATCCGGCGACGGGCGACTACGACGCGCGGATGATGGCCGCCTTCGAGGCGAAGTACGGCCCGCTGAGGGAGAAGCTGCCGAAGGCGCTCCGGGCGGGCGAATGCGCGGGCAGGCTTACGCCCGACGGCGCGGCGTGGCTCGATCCGACCGGCACGCTACAGGCCGGGGCGGTGATGGCGCCGCCGGAGGGCGATGCGGGCACGGGCATGGTCGCGACGAACGCCGTCGCGCCGAAGACGGGCAACGTCTCGGCCGGCACGTCGATCTTCGCGATGGTCGTCCTCGAACGCGCGATGAAGGGCCGTTATCCCGAGATCGACGTCGTCACCACGCCGACGGGGCGCGAGGTCGCGATGGTGCACTGCAACAACTGCACGAACGAGATCAACGCCTGGATGCCGCTGTTCGGCAACGACTACCGCGGGTTCTTCCGGGCCTCCCTCGACGGCGATGCGGACTGCGGCGGCGTGGTGGTGGTGCCGTTCCTGTCGGGCGAGCCGGTCGCAGGCGTGGCGGACGCCATGCTGCGCGTCGTGCGCAGGCCGGAGGCGAAGCTTACGCTGGCGAACTTCGCGCGCGCGCAGATCTACTCCGCGTTCGTGTCGCTCAGGTTCGGCATGGACATCCTTGCGCGCGAGGGCGTGGCGGTCGAGAGCCTGACCGGCCATGGCGGCATCTTCCGGGACCGGGGAATCGCGCAGCAGTATCTCGCGGATGCGCTCAGGACCAGGGTGACGTGCATGACCACCGCGTCCGAGGGCGGCCCGTGGGGCATGGCCGTCCTGGCGGCGTTCGCCGCCAGACGGGGGCAATGCGGGCCGGCCGGGGAAAGGCGCACGGAGCTGGAGACGTTCCTGAACGAAGCGGTCTTCGCCGGGGCGGAGTGCGAGACGCTGGCGCCGACGGCGGCGGGCATGGCGGGTTTCGACCGCTATGCGGCGAACTTCAGGGAGGCCATCCATGCTTGAGGAACTGAAACGGGAGGTGTTCGCGGCGAACCAGCGGCTCGTGTCGTCGGGGCTGGTCGTGCTCACCTGGGGCAATGCGTCGGGGTACGACCCCGAGTCGAAGCTCGTCGTCATCAAGCCGAGCGGCGTGAGCTACGAGCAGATGACGGCGGCGGACATGGTCGTCGTCGGCCTGGACGGCAAGGTCGTGGAAGGCGCCCTCCGCCCCTCCAGCGACACGGCGACCCACGTCGAGCTCTACCGGAACTTCCCGGGCGTGCGGGGCGTGGTGCATACCCACTCGCTTGAGGCGACGGCATGGGCGCAGGCGTGCCGCGAGCTTCCGTGCTACGGAACGACGCATGCGGACACCTTCCACGGCGCCGTGCCGCTCACGCGCACGCTCACGGAGGCGGAGGTGGACGAGGCCTACGAGCTCAACACGGGCAAGGTCATCGTCGAGCGCTTCCGGGAGCTGGAGCCGCTGGCGGTGCCGGGTGTGCTCGTGGCGGGCCATGCGCCGTTCGCCTGGGGCGGGGATCCGCAGGCCGCCGTCGAGCACGCGATTGCGCTGGAGGCGATCGCCAAGCTGGCGCGTCTCACCGAGGCGATCCGCGCGGCCAGGCCCGCTCCCGCCCTCGTTCCCTACGTCGGCGAGAAGCACTATCAGCGCAAGCACGGCAGGAACGCCTATTACGGACAGCGGTGAGCGCCGGCCCGGCCGCCGTCAGCGGTGGCGCACGATTTCGGCGGTCTCGAGGTAGATCACGTCCTCGGCGACGTTGGTCGCGATGTCGGCGAGGCGTTCCAGCGCCCGCGAGACGGTCAGCGCGTCGAGGTAGTAGCCGGCCGCCGCCGGAGTGGCGGCGATTCCCCGGGCGACCTTGGCGTAGGACGACCGGTGGAGACGGTCCACGGCTTCGTCGGCGTCGATCACGCTGCGGGCGAGCGCGGCGTCGCCCTTGCGCAGGGACAGCAGCGCCTCGGAGAACATCTTCGTGGCCCGGTCGGCGATCTCGGCGAAATCCCACCGGTCGGCGACCTCGTAGGCGGCGGCGTCCTCGACGCGGTTGGCGATGTTGACCGCCAGGTCGCCGGCGCGCTCGATCTCCCCGTTGACCTTGAAGATCGTCGCCACGCGGCGCAGGTCGGAGGCGACCGGCTGGTAGAGCGCGAGAATCTCCAGGCACTCCTCCTCGATGTGGTTCTCGGCCAGGTCGATGGTCTTGTCGCCGGCGATGACGCCCAGCGCGAGCGCCGCGTCGCCGCTCTCCATCGCCTTCACCGCGGCCCGCACGGCGTTCTCGGCGCGCGAAGCGTGCTCCTCCAGCAGCCGGTTCAGTCTGGCCAGCGCCATTTCGAAATGAATTTTCATGATTAGCCGAACCTCCCGGATACGTAGTCTTCGGTTTGCTTGTTCTTCGGATTCTGGAATATCTGCCGCGTCGGCCCGACTTCGACGATGCGGCCCTTGTAGAAGAAGGCGGTGACGTCGGAGATGCGCGACGCCTGCTGCATGTTGTGGGTCACGATGACGATGGTGAAGCGCTGGCGCAGCCGGTCCATCAGCTCCTCGATCTTGAGCGTTCCGACCGGGTCGATGGCGCTCGTCGGCTCGTCCATCAGCAGGACTTCCGGCTCGGCGGCGATCGCCCTGGCGATGCAGAGCCGCTGCTGCTGGCCGCCGGAAAGGGCGGTGCCCGGCTCCCTGAGCTTGTCCTTCACCTCGTCCCAGAGCGCGGCGCCGCGCAAGGCCGTCTCCACGCGCTCGTCCAGTTCCTTCCGGGTGGGGTGGAAGTGCAGGCGGACGGGGTAGGCGACGTTGTCGTACACGCTCATGGGGAAGGGCGTCGGCTTCTGGAAGATCATGCCCACGCGGCGGCGGAGCTCCAGCAGGTCGACGTCGTCGTCAAGGACGTTCTTGCCGTCCAGGAAGACCTTGCCCTCGGCGCGCTGGCCGCGGTGTAGCTCGAAGATGCGGTTGTAGACCCGCAGGTGCGTGGACTTGCCGCATCCGGACGGCCCGATGACGGCGGTGATCTTGTGTTCCTCGATGTCGAGGTCGTTGTCGAACAGGGCCTGGTGTTCGCCGTAGAAGAAGCGGAGACCTTCGGTTCGTATCTTGAATCTGGACATGGAATGGGTCCTATTTGCCTTTCGTCCGTGAGACGGAGCGGACGATGATGTTGATCGAGAGAATGACGGCGGCCATTGCCAGCGCGGCGCCCCAGCCGATGCGCTGCATCGACTCGAAGGGCGAGTCGAGCGTGTAGTTGGCGATGAGCACCGGGGCCGACGGCGTCGGACCGCCGAAGTAGTTGGTCGGCCAGCTGTCGGCGAAGAGCGCGGTGAACAGCAGCGGGGCCGTTTCGCCGGAAACCCTGGCCACGGCCAGGAGGATGCCGGTCAGCATGCCGCCCTTCGCGGCGCGGCAGACGACCTGCAGCGTGACGCGGGTCCGGGAGATTCCGAGCGCAAGCGCCGATTCCCGCAGCGAGACGGGGATGAGCGCGAGCTGGTCTTCGGTCGTGCGTTCGACGACCGCGAACATCAGCAGCGCCAGGGCCATCGAGCCGGCGAAGCCGGAGAAATGGCCCGTCGTCACCACGACGGCGCCGTAGACGAACAGTCCGGCGATGACGCTCGGCAGTCCCATCATCAGGTTGATGGCGAACCGGCAGACGGAGGCGAAGCGTCCGTCGCCGCCGAATTCCGCCAGGCCAATTCCGGCGGCCACGGCCAAGGGGATGGCGAGCGCCCCCGCGCCGGCGGTGATCGCCACGGTGCCGAGCAGCGCGTTGGCGATGCCGCCGCTGCCCTCGCCGAAGGGGCGCGACACGCTCGTCAGCACCTCCCATGAGAGGGCGCCCGAACCTTCGCGGACGATGGTGAGCGCGATCCAGCCCATGAGGGCGAGCGCAAGGGCGGTTGCCGCCAGCGCGAACGCGCGGATGGCGATGTCGCAGGCCTTTCTCGGCCCGGCGTTCCTTCGTTTCACTTCAGCGTCTCCTTTCGTCCAGCAGCCTTTGCGCCAGCATCTGGATCGCCAGTTCCATGATCAGCAGGACGGCGCCGAGGGCGAAAAGCGCGCTCCGGTGCAGTCCGCCGGCCTCGGCGAAGTCGTTGGCGAGCGTCGCCGCAATCGTGGTGCAGCCGTCGAAGAGGCTTTTCGGAATGCCCGTCACGCCGCCGCAGACGAAGAGCACCGCCATGGTTTCGCCGAGGGCGCGCCCGAGGCCGATGAGAATGCCGCCGCCGATGCCGCGTTTCTGGGAACGCACGATGACGTCCCAGGTCGCCTCCCAGCGCGTGCAGCCGACGCCCATCGCCGCCTCGGTCAGCGCGACCGGCGCCTGCGCGAGCGTCTCCCGCATCACCGCCGAGACATAGGGCAGGACCATGAGCGCCAGCACCAGCGACGAGGCGAGCAGGCCGAAGCCGGTCGTCTCGACGCCCAGGGCGGAAAGCAGGCTCTGCAGGAGGGGACACAGCACGAACAGCCCCCACATGCCGTAGATGACGCTGGGAATGGCCGCCAGCAGGTCCAGGGCGTGGGCCAGCGGCCGCGCGGCCCAGGGCGGCGCGGAATTGACGAAGAGCGCCGCGGCGAAGGCCAGGGGAACCGAGATCGCCAGGGCGACGAGCGTGGTCGCGATCGTGCCGAAGATCGCGCCGGCCGCACCGAACGACCGGGCGGCGGGATCCCAGTTGTCGGTGAAGAGAAAGTCCAGCGCCTGGCTCCGCCAGATGTCGCCGGAGGACCAGAACAGCTCGGCGACGACGGCGACGGCGACCACCAGTCCCGTCGCCGCGCACGCCTGGCAGCTGCGGCGAAACAGTCCGTCGACGCTCATTGCCGTTGCACCGGAACGTAGTGCAGCTTCGCCGCCGTCTCGCCGCCGTGGTCGAAGCACCACCGGAAGTAGTCCTGCATCGCGGACATCCGCTCCGGCGGGGTGTCTTCACGCGTCAGGATGTAGGTCTTGCCCAGGATCGGCCATTGCGCGGAATCGGGCGAAGCGACCTGGTCGCCGACCTTCAGGCGGGCGATGGCGAGCTTGGATTCGAGCGCAAACGTGTATTCGGTGTAGCCGATGGCGCCCCGGATCCGCCGGATGCTGTTGCAGACGCCGGGGTTCTTCTGTCCGGCGATGCCGCAGGGCCACTTCAGCAGGGTGCCGGCGCCGATTTCCCGCTTCCAGTCGTCGCTCACGTCGGCGAGGTATGAGCTGAAGATGTGCGTCGTGCCGGAGCCGTCGCCGCGATGGACGGTGGTGATCTTCAGGTCCGGAAGGCTGAGGCCGGGATTGAGCGCGGCGATGCGCGCGTCGTTCCAGCGATCGACCTTGCCGCGGAAGATGTCGGCGAGGAGGCCGCCGTCGAGGACCAGGCCGTCGCTGCCGACTCCGGGCAGGTTGACGGCGGCGACGACCGCCCCCGACACCATGTGGAACTGGCGGAGGCCGGCGGCCTTGCAGTCCGCTTCGCTCAGCGGCGCATCGGTGCCGGCGAAGTCCACGGTTCCCGCCTTGATCTGGCTGATGCCGGCGGACGAGCCGACCGACTGGTAATTCACCTTCGCGCCGTAGCCGCCCTGGGTGTAGGCGAACGCCCACGCCTGGTACAGCGGCGCCGGGAAGCTGCCGCCGGCTCCGTTGATTTCGATGCGTTCGGCGGCTCCGGCTCCGAGCGCGGCGCCCGCCATGCACAATCCGATGATCTGACTTTTCATTTTCGCTTTCTCCTTTTCGTAGGTTGACGGTTGTACGGGATCAGAACTTCCACGAGAGCTCGCAGCGTCCGAACAGCGCCGGGCCGTCGGAGTTGTCGGCGAAATAGTCGCCTTTCTCGAAGTATTCGCCCTGCAGGGCGAAGCGGGCGCCCTTGAGCCATTCGCAGCCGGTGAGCAGGTCGAGCTTCGTCTCGCATCTCAGCTGCACGTAGAAGCCGCGGTAGTTGCCGTATTCCCCGCCGTCCGGGCGCGATTCCGACACCGGCGCGAACAGGGGACCGAGCTGGCCCCGGACCGACGACGCCTCGCCGATGGCGCAGCCGGAGGCGAGGTGCGGATAGATGAGGTTGTTGTAGTCGTATTTCGTGTACATCGGCACGATGCTCTCGCCCATGCCGGTCTCGCGGTTGAACACCGCGTGCCAGGCGTGATTGCCGCGGTCGCCGTCGCTGTCGCCGGTCAGGCCCCAGACCGCTCCGGTCACGTAGGGCTTCTGGGCGACGGCCGGCCTCCAGGTCACGCCGGCGTAGCCCTGGCCGGCGAGCAGGTCGTCGTCGCCGGCCTGGGCGGCCAGCTCCAGTTCGCCGGAAAGCGTCTCGGTGAACTGCGGCAGCAGCCTGAAGCCGAAGGTGTGGTAGAGGAGGTGGCGGCCTTCGCTGCGGTATTTCGAGTCGTGCTCCCGTATTTCGTCCTTGGCGACGTAGTAGATGTCGTAGCCGAACTCCCGGCAGCTGCGGTCCTGCCAGTAGAGACCGCCGCCGAGCTCGTTCTGGAAGTAGCCGTTCATGTCGTAGTCGTGCGACCGCTTGCCGTTCTCGTGCTCCTTGCCGAGCGTCGGCAGCCAGTCCTCGTGGGCGCAGTAGACCGCGAACACGTCGAGCGTCCGCTTTTCGCTGACGTGCCAGATCGCGCGCACGGCATCGAAGTAGGTCGAACGCGAACCGTCGCCGCCGGTGCCGTCCGCGATGATCCGCCTGGCGCCGAAGGCCATGTCCTGACGGCCGATCCGCAGGTCCAGGAGGTCGAAGAGCCCGTCCTGGCGCCAGTAGAGGTTGTCGATGAAGACGACGTCGGGGAAGCGCTGCTTCCGGGATTTCGAGTCCGGACTGTGGTAGTAGCGGAATTCGTCGGCGATTCGCGCGTACAGTCCCCAGTCCTCGGTTCCGGCCGACAGCCACGGGCGGACCCGGATGCGAGCATAGTCTGAATGGCCGTCTTCGCCGTGGCTGGCGTTGGGCAGGCCCTTGGTGACGTCGTAGCGGAGACGGACGTCCGCCCCCACCTTCACGTCAAGACGGTTGGTTTCGCCGGCGGCGAACGCGCCGCTGACGGCCATGGCCGCCATCGCGGCGACGAGGCTGGTTTTCCTTCTGTTTCTGTTTGCTTTTTTCATTGTCATTTGTCCCAGTTTTCCCAAGACGCCCGTATTATGCGCTTCCCGTGTTAGTCGGCAGTCAGCTTCAGATTACGATCGTATCAAATGTTGGTTAGGTTTGGGTTAGGCCGAGTACCCGCAGCGCCCGTTGCGCTGGCCAGCAAAGTACCCGCAGCGCCCTCGCTGCGGGGCGTGGTAACAGTCTCACCAGGTACTAGCGGTGCGTGGGCCACGGCGTCCCTCTGGCCCCGCCTGTCCCTCTCGTCCCTGTCCCTGCCCCGGCGTGAGGTCACGCCGGGTACTAAGGGCTGGACGCCGTTGCGCTGGCCAGCAGAGTACCCGCAGTGCCCGTTGCGCTGGCCAGCAAAGTACCCGCAGCGCCCTCGCTGCGGGGCGTGGTAACAGTCTCACCAGGTACTAGCGGTGCGTGGGCCACGGCGTCCCTCTGGCCC
>JBJEWA010000041.1:0-17149 GCA_051884805.1 Kiritimatiellia bacterium
CGGCCTTCACCGACCTACCGCCGCCACTGCCCACTTACTTCTTCAATCGACAGCGTACTTCTTCTCGATCCGGTCCAGCTGCTCGGCGTAGTCCTTCGCCGAGGTGTCGAGCGCCGCGATCTCGTCCTCCTTCGCCGCCTCGAGCCTGGCCTCGGCCAGCTTCCGGCGGGTCGCGACCTCGATGTCGATCAGCTCAAGCTGGTGGTCCTCGGCCGCCGCCGCTGCCTTGACGGCGGCGGTCAGCTTCGCGTAGTCGTCCGCGAGCGCCGCGATGGCCCTGTCCTCGGCCAGCTTCGCCTGCGCCGCGCCGAGCTCCTCCGCCGACTTCCGCGCCGCGCCGAAGGATCCGACGATCTTCGCGATCCCGCCGGTCATGGCCGCGACGAAGCCGCCGATTCCGAGGCCGGTGAGGACATTGCGGAGGACGCCGAACGCGCCCGTCACCTCGCCGACTGCTGCCTTCATCCGCCCGAATCCGCCCGTCGACTCGGCTGCGCTCCTCTTCGCCGCCTGTTCGACGCGCTTGAGGCCCTCTTCGGAATCCTTGACGCCGGCCTCGTCGGCGGTGATCCTGACCTTGACCCTGACCTCTCCTTCCTGCGCCATGGCTCAGCCCTCGATCGTGTAGCTGACGGCGACCGCGCAGCCGACGACGGCCGCCGTGCGGCTCGTCACCGCCGCCTGCGGGAAGACGACCTCGTCGCCGAACTTGAGCGCACCCTCCGACGCCTCGGCGAGGAACTCGCCGCTCACGTAGGCCAGCGCGTCCTCCGGCGTCGCGAAGATGCGCTCGACGTCGAACGAGACCGTGCCGCGGTCGCACCTGACGTGCTCGCCCTGCACCCGGTCCGCGCCGACGTACTCGCGCAGGACGACCCCGGGCGCGAGGCTCATCCGGAGCTTGTCCGGGCCGATGCCCTTGCCCCAGTTGCCCGCGCCGACGAGCCGCGCCTGGCCGTCGACGAGCGTGGTCGTGACGGCCGGCGAGACGGACGAGTTGACGAGCGCGATGGTCATCAGGCGTCCAGCTCCACGGTGAAGAGCGAGCCGTCCTCGGTGTCAACGTGGGCCGTGAAGCCGAGTTCGCCGGCCCGGAGCTGCGTCGATCCCCACTGGAGGGGGCCGGTGACGGCCGTCGCCTTCCTGAGCGTCACGACGAGCCCGCCGGCCGACCGGATCACGAGGTCGCTCTCGCCGGCCATCGACGCGCCGCGTCCGCGCAGCACCGGCAGGGCGCCGAGGACCTGGTCCTCGGAAAGCCCGATCGGCCTGCACTTCGCCGTCACGTTGACGCCGCCGAGCGTGTAGTCGACCGTCCCCTGGCTGTCCGTCCCGACCGGATTGAGCTGCGGCTCGACGCTGACCGTCCACCCGTCGACCGTGTCGGGGATCGCGAGGTCGCCGAGCTGCCCGACGTAGTGGAAGCCGGAGAGCCCGGTGCGCGGCGGTTCGCCGTCGGCGTAGTCCGCCGCCGCCTCGGCATAGAGGCTGTCCGCGTCGGTCGCGAGCTTGCCGTTGGCGACGAGCGCGGTGAACTCGACCGGGCCGAACGCGGTCTTGACCGGCGAGAGCAGCAGCTCCGGGCATTTCGTGAGCGCGGCGTTGAGGAAGGTGACCCTGCGCCCGGCCCTGCTCGAGACGGCGAGCGGAACGTCCGCTGCGCCGAACACGCTCCGCCCGATGACCGGCGTCCTGAGCCAGGCCGGGAAGAGCACGTCGAGCAGCTCCTGCGAGAGGTTGCCCACGGGCGTGAGCGTGACCTTGCCGACCTGGTCGGTCTTGATCGTGTCCAGCTTGCCGGAGATCGACGAGCCGATCTCCTGCGTCGCCGAATCGAGTTCGGCGGTGATGCCGTCCCGGTCGAAGATCCTGACCGAGTTGTAGGTGACGGTCCCGGGGCCGCGGACGATGGATTGGCGGGTGATGGGCATTGCTTATGCTCCTGAAAGGGTGGCGTCCGTCTCGAAGGTGACGGTGCGCGAGATGGTTCCGCCGTCGCTCCGGACGACGCCTCCGATGCCGGTGAGTACGATGACGCCGCCGTCATACGGCAGCAGATGCAGGGCGCAGGCGACGATCTCGGCCTCTTCGGCCGACGTCGGCCCGCCGGAGGGCTGCCCGACGCGGTTGCGCGTCGGGCGCTCCCAGACCGTGACGTCTATGCGCGCGGTGCCGAAGATGACCGCCGAATCCTTGCTCTTCGGCGCGAAGCTCGCCGCCCCCACCGTGCACGCGATGTGCGTCCTGGCGAAGGCGGCGTCGCGCTCCGACACCACGTTGCCCTCGTCCTCGGCGATCACCGGCACGAAGACGCCCTTGCGCTGGTGGTGGTTCCTGAGCGCGTCGAGCACAGTCTGCTGGATGCGCTCGAGCGTCACGACATCACCCCCGTCGAGTTGTAGACGCGGGCGGGCTTGGAGATCGCCACGCCGTCGGTCGTGCCGTCGATCGATTCCGTGCCAGACGCGAGCGCCCGGAGCCGCTCGGCCTGCTCCGCGGCCAGCTCCGCCCACGGGTTCGCCCCGTCGGCGTCGCCGTGCCGGCGGTAGAGGACGTCGAGCAGGAACACCCTGACGGCGTAGTCCGCCGCCCGGGCGTACCGCTCGGGCACGCTCCCGCCGAACACGGCCTCGGCGCGGGCGTTCGCCGAGGCGAGCGCCGCGTCGAAGGCCCTGCCGTCGGCGAAGCCGTCGCGGTCGTCGTCGAGCGCCGCGACGATCATCGCCTCGGGCATGTCGCCCACGAGGTCGTCTATGGTCAGCCGGGTCACTTACTTCTCCGCCCAGGCGCCGACCTCCGCCGCGCCGCCCTTGTACGCCAGGAACGGCAGCGTCAGGAACCCCTCGCCGCGCGCGTGCACGCCGTAGAGGAAGTTGTTCGACATGAACACCTCGGGGTCGGTCGGCGAATCCAGCCGCGTGAGCTCGGGCAGCTTGCGCTTCTGCAGCCCGACCGCCTTCACCCCGTTCTTGTCGCCGAGGACGTACCACTCGTTCGCGTGCTCGCCGACCAGCTTCTGCGACACGCGCACCTTCAGCGCCTTCGCCGGCGAGACGTTGCTCACCGTCGTGCCCCCGTCGGCGACGAGCTCCGCCTCGCAGAGCTGCTTGGCGGCCGCCTCGAGCGACGGACCCACCAGCAGCACGTCCGGACGCACCTCGCCCGGCTCCCCGCCGTGGAGCGTCCAGCCGCGCATCGCCGCGATCGCCGTCTCCAGCGCCTGCTTGCCGAGCGCCGTCGTCACCGCGTTGGTGATCGTCGAGGCGCCCATCACGCGCCCGGAGCAGAAGAACGCGTTGCCGTCGGCCCACTCGCCGTTGCCCAGGAGCGCCTCCATCGCGAGCTTCTTCCAGAGTCCCTCGGCGTCCGCGCCCATCATCGCGATGAGCGGCGCGTACACGCCGTACTGGTCGTCCTCGATCTCGTTGCGCGAAACCGTCACCGTGTTCTCGAAGTCGCGGTTGACGACCGTGAGCTTGCCGAGGTTCAGCGCGTTGATCGCGCGCTGGCCGACCCACTCGTGGATGCCCTTGAGCTGGTTCAGCCAGCTGTGCTGCGTCGCCGAGCCGCTGCCGGTGAAGGCGATCGCGATGTCCTCGGGCAGGAGGTCGTTCGGATAGGCGCGGCCCTGCGCCGCCGCCTGCGCGTCGTTGAACCGGGTCTGGAACGTCTTGAACAGCGCGTCCAGGTTTGCCGCAGTGATCTCCATGTGTTGCTCCTTTCCTTACTTCTGCTTCTTGAAGATGTCGGGCTTGACGCCGCAGTTGAGCGCGATCCGCCTGAGCTCTTCGGGCACCTCGCCACCCGGCGCGGTCTCCTTCACGGCCGCCGGCGTCTTCGCCGAGAGCGGCACCGTCGCCGGCGTCTTCGCGATCACGCCCTTCAGGTCTTCGACCGAGAGCTTCGCGAGCGCCTCGGCGCCGAGCGCGACGACCTTGCCTTCGCGCTCCGCCGCGTTCACGAGGTCGGCCTTCTCGCGCTCGACCGACTTGTCCGCCAGCGCCGCGACCTTCTCCTCGATCGGCTTCACGGCCTGGGCGACCGCTTCCGCGACCAGCTTGGCCAGCTCGGCCTTGCGCTCTTCCTTGTCCTCCGGCTTGTTTTCTGGCGCCTTCGCGAGCGCGGCCTCGATGGCCTCGTCCGTGGCGTCGTCGCCAAGCCCCAGCGACTTGATCAGCAAGGCCCTGTAGTCCATTGCCGTTCCTTTCTTGTTGGTGTTGATGATTCCGCTCAGCGCGGACGAGACGTCGCTGCCGAGCGGCGCCTCCACGAAATCCAGTCCCTCCACGGCCCCCGCGCGGCAGAGCGCCACGCTCGCCACCGCGACGAGGTTGCCCTCCTCGTCGGTCATCGCGCCCGCCGAGACGTCCGTGTAGTTGGCGGCCATCGACGCGCCCTCGCTCGTCCATTTCGACATCGTAAGGTACACGCCCTCGCCCTCGACCGCCTCGATCTCGCCGAACCCGGCCACCGCCCGCGGCTCCTTCGACTCCATGTAGGCGCGGGTCCCCGGAAAGGTGTTGTGCTCGAAGTCCAGCGCGACCCTCCTGAAAGGATAGGTCGCCGCCGCGAGGTTCCTGACGAACAGCGGCCCGACGTTCACCCGCTTGCCGTGGCAGTTCGGGTTCTCGCCCCAGTTGAGAATCTTGATCCGGCGCGGCAGCTTCGCCGCGTCTGCCGCGAGGCTGACGGCGGCGACGGTTGTGAGCAGGAGGGTGGCGTCTGGTTTTCTCATGACGCCGCTATTGTATAAAATCAAATCCGCACGGGCCTTACCCCGTGCGGATTGTGCGCCGTTCCGGAATGGGCGAAACGGATTATTTGGGCGAGCTTGCCTCGGCGATCGCCTCCTCGACCGCCTCCTGGACATACCTCACCACCTTGCGCTGCATGGCCGGGACGAGCCGGCCGTCCTTGTCGATCGGCAGGAACGGCCGCGCCGGCATGTGCTTCGTGCCGAACTGGTGGTAGGCGGCGTACTCCTGGCTCGACCCGACCACCACGGCGTCGTTTCCGTATGGCCTGCTGATGATCGACTGGCGCAGATGCCCGCTCTTGATCAGCAGCGGGTGGCCGTCGCCGAGCTTCTTGCGCGGCGCCCAGGGCGACGGCCGCAGCGCCTCGCTCTTGAACGCCCGCCCCGCGCGCGACGCCATCTCCGCGCCGATCGCATTAAGCGCGTTCTTCCGCGCCGTCGCCATCAGCCCGGGAAAATCCGACAGCAGCCGGTCGGCCTTCGACGTGTCGACGCTGATTTTGATCTCGATCACGGCTCCACCCCCTCCGGCACCGGCGGCATCTCCCATGGGCCAGGGTCCTTGCCGTTGACGCAGTAGGCATAGTCGAAAAGGGCGTCGTTGCGGTCGCGCACGGCGTCGTGCCAGGCGTCCTTCGCCCGCCAGTTCTTGACTTTCCGGCTGAGTTCAAGAAATTCTTCAAAAGCCTCGTCCTTGGTCATGTCAGAATCTCCATCCTGATGTAGCCGTCCTTTGCAAGTCGGAACAGAAATGCCTTATACGCCTCGATGTCGACGCCCCCGTTTTTATTGGCTTTGTCGAACTCAACCATCAACCGTGCGTCCTCTGGCTCCGGCGTCTTCAGCCAGGTCCAGCGGCGCAGCTTCCTGCCGGAGGCGACGTACTCGGCCTTGCTGAGGGTGTTGAAGCCGAAGAGCAAGTCGGCCGGCGAGGGCGTGTTGTCCCCATTCGGGTGCGTGTGCAGCGTGGCGACGTTCTTCCCGTCCGGCACGTCGATCCTCACGCCGCCGGCGTCGCCGACGGCGCGCGCGAGGGTCTTGCCGGTGTCGAAGTCGAGCGCGACGGCGCGCTCGTTGCCGTCGCGCGCGGTCGCGTCGGCCAGCGCGCGGGAAAGCTTCTCGGCCTTGCGGTCGACCATCAGCTCCCACATCGTCGCGCGCTCGCGCCCGTCGGCCTGCACCGTCGCCGAACGGCACTTCGCCGCGAACAGCCGCCAGTCCGCCTCGTCGTAGCCTTCCCGCAGCGAATCGAGGTCGATCGACGCGTCGGACGGGTCGAATCTGTAGCTGTCGCTGCGCTCCGGCGTGGGCATGTCCTTGTGCTCGCTGATGCCGATCTCCTGCGCGTCCTCCTCGTCGAGCGCGTGGACGATGCACCGGCAGCCCCAGTCCCAGGGCGGATAGTGCGTCTTCCACCACGGGTCGTCCGCCCTGAGCACCTTGCCGTCGAGCTTGGCGTGGCCGGCCCGCACGCGGCTGTCGCCCACCGTCTCGTACTGCCAGTAGGGGTGGCTGCGCACCGTCGCCATCTGCTGCTGGTGGCGGCTCACCGCGTAGGCCTGGAAGCCGTGCGTGCGCAGCAGGAAGTCCGCCCGCAGCTTCGCCGCCTTCGCGTCGGTTTTCGCGTCGCCCGAGCCGACGAACGGCGAGATCTCCGCGGCGATTTCCTTCCTCGCCTCGTCCCAGCTCGCGCCCTCCGGCAGCTTCGCGATCGCGTTCCTGATCCGCCGCAGGACGTCCATCTGCTCGATGCCGGCGACCGTGAACGCCCGCTGCTTGAGCTGCTCAGGCAGTCGCCCGAAGTTCGCCGGGTCGGCCACCGCCTTGCCGCGGATGTAGGCCGCGGCCGTCTCGTTGGGATACGTCTGTATGGTGAGTTTGCCCGTCATGTCTGCTCCGTATTATACTAAATTTTCACAGGAATCTCTTCCAGCCGCCCAGGTCGTTCGCCTTGAGGTAGGTATCGCGGTCCTCGCTGCCCTCCTCCCAGCGGTCGGGGTCGTCCATGCAGTCCGCCAGGTGCCGGTACCAGCTGTCGAGGTCGAGGAGTATCGTGTTCGGCGCGATCCGCACCACGTCGACGAACCCCGCGCGGCCGAGCCGCAGAATCGTGTCGTACCGGCAGCGCTCGCCGCTGCCCTCGCCCGAGCGCATCGGAAACCCCAGGAGCGTCGCCGTCTTCGAATCGAGCCGCACGTAGCGCCCCGCCACCGGCACCGGCGCATACGTGCCGTCCGCCTGCCGCGACCACCGGCACATGACATACTCGTCCGGCGGCGTCGCCGCGCTCTTCGGCACCCAGGCGTGCCGCCCGGGCGCCACCCGCACCATGGCCGGCTCCGGCTCGACCGCCAGCGGCGGCGGAACCGCCCCCGCGAGCTCGAAAAGGTCACTTTGAACCAACTTCCCGACCATGTCAACCCTCCCTTCATCCGGGAATCGCCTGGAAGCCGCGGGAAAACCCGGGAAAACGCTTGGAGCGGCCCGGGGGCGACGAGGGGACGCCCGGCGCTCCGAGCGCTCCTGGGGCCGTTTCCGCGCGTTTTCCGGCGGCGCGGTTCCGGAGAGTGAAGATCACCGCCCACACCTGCCGAGCCGTCGCGCCGAGCCGGTCCGTCCGGTGGATCTTCGCGAAGAGCGCGTCGGCATACTTCCTCGCCCCCTCGCGGCCCCCGAAAGCCTCCTGCAGCCGTTCCTCCTCGAGCGACAGCGCCCACAGCGCCCGCCGCCACTCGTCGGCCGTCCGTTCGTCCGGCGCGGCCGCCCGCCGCGCCCCGTCCCCCGGCCGGTCCCCGGCCAGCTCCCCGAAGTACCGCATCACGCCCGCGTAGTCGCGCTGCGTCACCGCGCGGAAGGACGACGGCGCGGCGGCGCCCACGATGTCGTGGAGCGTCGCCCGCCGCCAGGCGTCGAACCCGACCCCGTCGTCGACGAGCCCGAGCTTCGCCTGCTCGATGTACGCGCGGCGCGCGGCCAGAACCATCGCCTTCACCTGATGCGGCTTGACGACGGCTCCGCCCTGCGCGCGCACGGCTTTGTCGAGGACGTCCGTCCTCACTTGGCCTCCTTCCTGCCCTTGGGCGCCTTCTCGCCCTTGGGCGGCTTCTCGGCCTTCTCGGCCTTGGGCGCCTTCTCGGCCTTGGGCGCGCCTTTCGGCTTGGTCCATTTAACCGGCATCTCTATCACCTCCTTTCCGAACTACCTGTTCTCTTCAATCTCCTGCTCCGGCCAGCAGTCGGCGATGTCCAGCCGGATCGCCGCGAAGTCGGCCTGCGTCGAGCGCCGCCGCTCGCACACCAGATACCGCTTGCCCTTCGTCGGCTTGATCGCCTCCTGGAGGATGCCTTTCGCCTCCCGCCAGTCGGCGTTGTCGATCTCCATCCGCATGAGGCTCATCACCTTGCCCGTCGACAGAAACCCCTGCGCGTTCGCCTTGAACGCCTCCGCCACGATCAGCCGCAGCGCCGCCGCGTCGCTGCCGCCGACCTTCGCCAGCACGCTCTCCACGTACCCGAGCATCAAATCGCGCGCCCGCACCACGCGCTCGTCCAGGAGGATGTTGTACTGCTGCCGGATCGACACCTGGACGAGAGCGTCGAAGCTCCGCGCCGAGAAGTTCCCCTTCGCGCCCACGCTCTCCTTCGACGCCGCGAGCGCGTCCAGCTCGGCGATCGTCTCCGCGACGACTCCCTCGAGCATCTCCCGCGCCTTCAAAAACCGCGCCAGGATCCTGCGCACGGCCTTGTCCTTCGCCTTGTCGTACTTGCTCACGTACTTGAGCGGGATGTCGTTCCCGTTCGAGTCGCGCATCGTCGTGATCTTCTTTTCCATCGTCGTTCTCCTTTCGTCCGTTCCCTTCACCGCCGCGACATCGCCACCGACACCGCCTTGCTCACCGCGTCCGCGTCGAGCGCGGCGAGTTCCCGCGCGACGTCCCTCACGAACGCGTAGTTGCCCGCCAGCAGCGCGTTCGGCCGGATGATCTTCGCCGCCACCTTCAGCTCCGCCGCCGCGGCGGACGGGAAGCGCTTGGCGAGATACGCCCTCACGTCCGCCTCCTCCAGCGTGAGCTTCACGCGCTCCGAAAGCCGGTTCGTCGCGATCTGCTTCGCCTCCTGGTAGGCGTGGGCCTGCAGCTTGCTCCACAGCGTCGGAATCGCCACCAGGATGAACTCCCCCGGCGTCGTGTTCACGAGCGTCTTGACCGTGTTCAGGCAGTGCGGCCCGAGGTGGTGCGCCTCGTCCACGACGATGCACCGCCGCGACAGCCGCAGCCGCGACTGCGCCGCCTCGAGCCGCGCCACCCGCCCGGCCGGCAGCTCGTCCACGCCGAGGTCGCGCAGGATCGCGCCGAGGAACGCGTTGGGCGAGTCGGCCCACACGTCGCTCGCCTCCACGTAGCTGATGCGCCCCGTGCCGTATTTGCCGCGCAAAAGCCCCACCGCCGTCGTCTTGCCGATGCCGCTTTCGCCCTGCACGATCAGCACCCGGTTCGTCCCCGTCGCCTTCACCACGCCGAGAAACGCCCGGCGCAGCTTGACGACCGTGCCCAGGTCGTCGTAGATCTGCTCCTCGCCCCCGCGTTCGACCAGCTCCTCCATCGTGGCGTACACCGCCCGGTACTTCGCCAGCTGCCCCTCGGCGCTGTAGCCCTCGACCTGCCCGGACGAAATGTCCCGGAAGCTCTTCTCGCTGCCGAGGTCGGCGAAGTTCCGCACCAGCTGCGCCCGGCTCATCCCGTGCGCCTCGCCCCACGCCGCGATCTTCGCGGCCGTCTCGACGAGTTCCTGTTCCGTCTTGTTCATTGCGTCTCCTTGTGTTGGTGGTTAACAGAATCTCTGCGGAATCCCGCCGCCGCAGCAGCGCTGTCCGCGCCACTCGACGATCCTGCCGTCGCGCTCCTCCCGCGTGATCGGCGCCGTCTCGCGGCAGCGCTCGAGCTGGCGGCGCCGCTTCTCCGCCGCCCATTGCCTCCGCTTCGCTTCGGCCCTGATGGCCGTCGGATTGTCGAGGTACATCACCGCACCCCCCGCTTGTCGTTCTCGCTGTCCATGTTCTCCCTCCCTTGGGTTGTTTCGACCTTAAATCCGTTCTTCACCTTCACCTTCACCTTCATCTTCACCTTCAACCTCACGCATACGCCATCAGCCGCTCCTCGGCCTCGAGCGCGGCGATGGCCCGCGCGTCGGGCGCGTCCGCCGCGTCGGGCGCGTCGTTCGCGTCGGCCGCCGCCGGCACGCCCCCGCGCAGAGCGAAGCCCGTGCGCTCGCCGTCCTCGAGCTGCGTCGCGACCGGCCCGCGCGTGTCGTACGCCGTCACCACCGTCCTCACCGCCGCCCGGTTCGCCGCGTGCTCGTGCCGCCCCGCGCCGCGCTGGTCGAACAGCCCCGTCTCCGACAGGAAGTCCGGCGGCGCCGAGACGCACGGCGCGGCCGCGTCGATCACCGTCCCCGCGCGGCAGTCGCGCCAGCCCTCGGCCAGCTCGATCACCGCCCCGCGCGCCGCCGCCGTCGCCGGGTCGAACCGCACCACGACCGGCGCGCCGTCGTACCGCCACCCCTCGCGCGTCGCGAACGCGTACTCGTGCCGGAACCCCTCCAGCTGCGTCTCCGCCGTCACGAACGCCATCCCCCCGCGCCGCAGCTGCCGCCTCGCCACGACCGGCAGCGCGTACCGCTCCAGCCCCTCCACCAGCTGCAGCCCGTTCGCCGCCGCGTCCCGGTAGGCCTCCTGCGGCTGCCACGTGCCGTACGTCTTCGACTCCACCCGCTCCCACCTGAGGTAATCCACCGCCTGGTTGAGCGCCTTCAGGAACGTCTTCAGCGTCGGGAAGTGCTTCCTCGGATCGGCGCTCCCGCTCTGCACCTTCATCCAGTCCAGGTTCTCCCGCCGCATTTCGCCGCGGTAGCGCCCGATCTGGCCGTACGCGGGCAGGAAGATCGACAGCGCCGTCCACAGCCGGTTGAAGTAGTTCTCCACCAGCTTCTGGTTCGGCCGGCCCTTCGCGCTCACCACCCCCACGCCCGCCGTCCGCAGGAACTCGAGCGTCGGCTTCGCCTGCCAGCTGCCGCCCTCGAGCACCACCTTCTTCGGCATGAACCCCTGCTGCCGCCACACCCGGTGCATCACGTTCGCCACGTCGCACGCGCGGTAGCCGTCCGACGTGCGCATCACGTAGCCGAACCCGCAGAAGAAGTCCGTCGCGCAGTCGATCCCCGCCAGCAGCTGGTACCGCGCCGCCCGCCATCCCCAGCGGTCCCCCGCCTTGTCCCCGCGCCCCGCCCACGGCACCGCCACCGCCACGTTGACCGAGGCGTCGTCCCACACCTGCCGCTCGCCGGGCTTGAGCAGCCGCCCCGTCTCCTCGTCGCGCCTGAGCCACCCCGGCACGTAGATGCCGTCGTTCTGCCCCGCGCGCTCGTCGCGGTACCGCGCGAACACCGCCGGCGCCACCTCGCGCATCGCCCGCCGAACCTCCGTCGGCAGCGCGTGCTTCGAGCTGCGCTCCGCCAGAATCGCCGCGCGCGTCGCCGGCTGCAGGCAGTTCGCCGGGTCCCGCGCCGCGATCCGCGCCGCCATCGTCATCGACCCCGTCCGCGCCGCCCGGTTCGACTGCAGGTAGACCCGCCGCAGCAGCTTCTTCTCCTCCTCGTCGAGCCTCACCGCCGCCGGCCGCCCGCTCTTCGGCCGGTCCGCGAGCGCCGCCACCCCGCCCGCGTCCAGCCGCGCCGCCCACCGCCGGTACGTCGTCCCCGACACCCCGGACGCCGCCAGCGCCTGCGCCAGCGTCTGCCCCTCCGCCAGGCGCCGCCGAACCTCGCCGACGGCCGCCGCCCGCTTCGCCGCCTCCATGCTCAACCCCTCTTCTTTCCGGCGCCCTGCACCTGCGCCAGCGCCCACTCCCGCGCCTCCCGCGCCACGACCGCGCGGAAGTCCTCCGGAATGTCCGCCAGCGCCGCGGCGAACTTCTCGAGAATCGGCCCCCGAAACTCCATCGGCACCGTCTGCCAGTTCTTCCACAGCCCCGCGAGGCTCGCCATCGTCCGAACGCCGATCGCCGCGTAGTCCGCCGCGGCCTTCCCCCCGACCTTCGACACCTTGCCGCCCGCCGCCGCCCGCCACCGCCGAATCGGCGTCTCGCCCCGCAGCACCGCCTCCGCCGTCTCGAAGAGTTCCAGCTGCGTGTACCCCTCCCGTCCGCCGGCCTTCGCCCCCTCGCCCGCCACTTCCGCCGTCGCCTTCAACAGCTCGATCCCCGCCAGCACGTCTTGTTTCGATACTCCGATCCGCCCGGAAATTTCCTTCGCCGACCAACCCTTATCCCATGCGGTCTCACATGAGACCGCATGGAGATTTTGTTTGGAATTGGCGCTTCTGCGCTTGAAATTGTCGCTGTTTAAGGGCCGCTTCTTGTACTTCTCCGGGTCCGCGGCGGCGAGCACCTCGCGTTCGTGGCACTTGAGGTAGGCCATCACGCGCGTGCCGGTCGTCACCTTGCGCATCATCGCGTTCTTGCACACGACGAACTCCGCGACGGAAAGCCCGCCGAGGTCGAACACCTGGGCGTCGGTTTCGGTCGCGCCGGCGGCGATGAGCGCGTTCAGGCGGCCGATGCCGTCGATCACGAACCATCCCCTGCCCTCGTCGCCGGGGATGACCGCGATGGGCGAGAGCACGCCCGTCTCGCCGATGGAGTTGGCCAGCGCCGCGCGGTCGTCGCTTGATGCCGAGTAGGCCTCGGCGTCGGCGTGGGGACTGCATTCGCTCAGCGCGATGCGCTGCATAGTGTAGGTAGGCTGTTTCACTGCATTGATCCTTTCGATTTATCCGAAACGCTGGTAGAGCTTGATTCCGATGGCGATGCCGATCACTACGCCGGTCAATACCGCCAGCGCGGCAAACGCGCAGAACTGCGCGGCGTTGATGTCGATGGGAAAGTCCATTACCGTGCCTCCTTTATCTAAATGGTAAGATTAATATACCCTATGATCACAATAACTTGGATCACTAACGCAATAACGTGAAGACAGAACAATATGACGTCGAATACTTCGTACGAATCATGATTATTTACGCGCTTATTCTTACTCATCTTACTACCTCCACTCCCATGCGCTTCAGTTCAGTCTTGAGACGTTTGTTCGGCTTGCGCTTGCCGTGCAGCACCCGGCTCAGGTGCTCGCGCGAACACCCCAGCCGCCGCGCGGCCGTGGTGATGCCGCAGTACGTCAGCCGGCTCCTGATCATCGTTCCCGTTTCCATGCCTTCTCCTTGTCTTGGTCACAATTCTGTTGTATAATTTCACCTGTCACGGCGTGACGGTGGATATAATACACTCAAATGAGTGTTTGTGTCAACCCCCAAATGAGTGTTTTACGAGAAATTATTGGAGCCTAAATGAAGGTGTTTGGAGACAGACTCGAAAGTCTGAGAAATGGTGAAACCCAAAAGGGCTTTGCAAAGGCCCTTGGAATACCGATCAACACCTATACTAATTGGGTGAGAGGGATTCGTGAACCATCAATGAGTGCAATTATACACTTATGCACTCATTTGGGTGTATCCGCCGACTGGCTGCTCGGCTTGCCTGAGCGCGGCGGATCTGCCGCGGCACCGCCGCCGGCGACGGTCAACCTTGACGAACTGCGCTCGACGGCAACGCAGCTCGCGGAAGCGTCCGCCGCGCTCGCCGGCACGATCAAAAGGCTCAAGCAGCTGCTGTAAGGCGTCGCCCAAGCGCCGCTCCGGCGGCAAGCCGTAACGTCTGGCCATTGCCGCAATATCGCAACTGTGGTACAATACTGAACACCAACCAAGGAGAGGGCACAAGATGAGCGAACAGATCAAAATAGCCGTGATTTCTTTCGGGCGCGGCATGGCGAACTTCGTCCGACCTTGGCGCTTCGCCGGGTCGGCGCCGGCCAAGGCGCCCGCCCCGCGCGGCATCGCTCGCCACTTCGCCGCGGTCGGCGTTCGACTGTCCAACGCAGCCGACCGGTACGCCAAGCGTCACCCGGAGATTTCGCAGCATGCCTAAGGAGACCCATCTTGCAGCGCGGCGGTCCGACGGAGCCGCGCTCTACTACCACGACTCGCCTTACCCGACCAAGGACGTTGTCGAGATGTTCGAGCATTACCACAAGGGGGCGGCAAAGGATTTGCTTGAAATGGTAAGGCGCGAGCAGGCTGCCGAGTTGAAGTTAAGCGATCGAAATTCAAGTCTTGAATATGTCACGCGCATCCTCGGCATGTGCTTCGCCTTTGTTCTCGCCTTGGCGATTATAGCGGGCGGAATCATCCTCATCTGCCACAATCACGAGGTTACAGGCTGTATCACACTTTTCACTGGACTTCTTGGCATCATTGGCTGCCTTGCCACAGGTGGTAAACAGCCACCGGTGAAATAATCTCTAAAGCAACTCGTTCGCTTGTTCCCGGCATGAAAAAGGCCAGCCGTCGGGTGACGGCTGGCCTGCACGGTTTTTGGACGTTCGTGCGTTGTCCATTCGCATGCGTTGCCTTGGCTCCGTAGCCGGAGCTTCGGCTTGGCTCTTAGCGGTGATTTTCGGTGAAAGGGTTACTTGTCGGCGCACGACCCGGTGCTGCACGCCCCGTCGGCCGTGCAGACGGTGCAGACGGATCCGTCGCTGATGCTCACCGTCTTGGCCGTCTCGTCCGAGGTGACGCTCGCCTTGTCCACGTCGCCGCCGCTGCCGACGAACGCCTGGTAGGCCTTGACGGCGAGGCTGGTCACGGTGTCGGCCTGTGCGCCGCCTCCCGCGATCTTGGCGTAGGTGACGCCGATCTGCTCGATGAGTTTGGCGCCGCCGGCGAACATGTTGTCGACCATGACGACCGAGTTGGTCGAGAGGTCGCGGCCGTACTTGCCGAGGGCGAGGCTGACCGAGCCGTTGGTGGTCACGCCGATCTCCAGCCCTTCGAGCGCCTCGGCCGCGTAGAGCGGACTGCGCGCCGTCGCGTACCAGCCGCCGCTGGCGATCTGGTAGTGGGTCGTGATCAGCCGCTCTTCGCCGTCGACCGTGACCTTCTGCTGGATCGGCAGCACCTGTTCGGGGTACTTCTCCGCCGTGATGCGCGTCTGGCATCCCGTCAGCGCCGTTGCCGCGGCGACGGCCGCGAGGATGATGATTCTTTTCATTCCTTGTTTGCCTTTCCTTGTTTTCCTGTTTGTTTCACTTCGCCGGGGCGAAGCCGAGTGTGATCCTTTTGCGCGCGTCGCCGACCGACTGCGGCGTATGCCGCAGCCACGTGAGCCAGCCGAAGAGCCGCACGCCGAGCCAGACGAGGCGGCGCTTCCTGCAGCGCACCCCGCTTTCGGCCATCATGCGGAGAAATGCCGCGTCGGCGTCCTTGCGCGGCACGACCTCGCCGCGGTAGAGCGCGTCGTGGGCGATGGCGGCGGCGAGGATGTCGGGGTCGTAGGGCGACCCGAAGACGCGCCAGAGGAACCGCGGGATCGACGCGCCGTCCGTGCGGAACCCGGGCGCGACGTGCACGACGACGTCCCACCGCCCTCCTACCGTGGAGTTGAAGTAGAAGTCCTGCGCGAGCTCGTAGTCCACGCCGCCGATCGGCCTGACCGCCGGCTTCTCCGGGAAGATGGCTTTGCTCATGGTGGCGGCATTGTCCCATATCCCGCCGGTCCGCGCCGCGCCGCGTGCGGACGGTGCGCATCGTCCGCACGTCATTGGGCGCGATCGGGCGCGCTCTTGCTATCATATTCGGCGCAATAGGAGGAAAGGATCAACCATGCATTCGGAAGCGGAATACGTCGCCCTGGGCACGGTCGTCGTCGCGCTGGCGGCGCTTGCCGCGCTCGTCAACTACGTGATCTCGATCGTGCGCGGCTTCAGCCGCACGCCGCCCCTCGCGGAGGAACTGGCGAAGAGCTACGCCACGAAGCGGGAACTCGCCGGGGAGATCGCGGAACTCCGGCAGGAAAACAAGGAGGAGCGCCAGCGCGTGGACACCATCCTGAAGCAGCAGTTCGACCTGATACGGTCGCTCACTGCCGACAACGCCGAACGGTACAACACCCTTATGGAATCCATCCGGGAGTGGCAGCTCGGCATCGAGCGCATGATCGGAAGAATCGAAGGAAAGGTGGCAACCAAATGAACCTGAAGCAGCTGACAATCGCGTTCCTCTCCCCGCGCTATCCCGCGGCCTACACCGAGGCCGCGATCGCGCAAAGGCTGAACGCCTCGCAGATGCTCGACCGCCGCGTGACGGCGGAAGACGTCGCGGACGCCCTGCGCGCCCTCCACAAGATGAAGATGGTCGATCTCCAGATCGACCCGATGGACGACTCCGCCGTCTGGCAGGCCACGGAGGAGGGCATCAAGCGCTGGGTGCTTGAGGGAAGGGTGACGGTCGTATGAACACGCGCTGCTACCGCTCGAAGATCGGCCGCCTGCCGTTCGCCGTCCGCAACGAGCTCAACGAGCGCATCCGCGACGGCGCCCAGGGCGCGGAGCTGCTCGACTGGCTCAACGGTCTCAAGGAGACGAAAAGGATGCTCCGCGAGGCAAAGGCCGAGAAGGTCAACGCGCAGAACCTCACTGACTGGCGCTCGACCGGCTACAAGGATTGGCTCGACGACCAGGCCGACGCGGACCGCATCCGCCGCGTGGCGGAGCTTTCCCACTCCATCGCCACTGCCGCCGGAGGCAGCGCGGCAGGCGTCGCCTGCAACATCGCGACCGCGAAGATCATGGACGCCCTCCAGTCCGCCGACGAGGGCCAGATCGCCGACCTCTCCAAGGCGCTCGTCGCGCTGCGCTCGGGCGAGAACGCCGCGCAGAAGGTCGCGCTGGCCGAAGAGAAGAACGCGCTCCAGAAGGAGCAGATCGCGCTCTCCCGCGCGAAGTTCGAGCGCGACACGGCGCGCCTCTTCGTCAAATGGGCGCAGAACCGGGACGCGCTCGCGATTGCGACCGACCGCAGGATCGGCGGAGACGAGAAGACGGAACGCCTCGGACGGCTCATGTTCGGCGACCTCTGGGAGGGTGCTGACGATGGCCGGTGACGCCGTCATCAGGATGCGCTCCGGCCAGCGACGGCTCTTCCAGCTCGTCGAGCAGTACCGGCTGCTCGGCTTCATCGCGCGCCGGCAGTACGGCAAGACCACGACCTGCGCGAACATCGCGCTGATGAAGATGATGAAGAACCGCGACCATACGGTCATCTTCGGGTCCGCGAAACTCAACCTCTCGCGAGAGATCGTCCGCAAGGAGGCCGCCGTCTTCGAGAAGGCGGTCGGCGCGGCGATGGCGAGAATCGAGAGCGGCAAGATGCAGCTTGCCGACGACAGGACCGGCCGCAGCGTACACGGCCTCACCAGCGACGACTTTGCCGACCTCTTCGAGCATT
>JBJEWA010000042.1:0-60333 GCA_051884805.1 Kiritimatiellia bacterium
AAATCAGGTGGTTTGCCGTGGCTGTCACGCGAAGAGGGGTTTTGCAATTACCTCATATATTAGTTGAAGGGGGAGTTGGATGCAGAGGTTGATTCATGCGGTTGCGGTCGGCGTCGTCGGGCTGGCGGCGGCCTGTCCGGCGGAAATGCCGCAGCGCGTCAACGACGAACTGGTTTCGGCCTATCGCACGGATCTGGTCGGGCCGGAGGTCTGGACAGGGGGGCCGCAAGGACGAGTGTACTTGTCGCTGAACGGCGATGCAAAGTCGTATTGGGCGGGCGAGGTGCCGTTCGAGCTGATCGGGAAGCCAAGCCCCGGCCTGTCGGGCTTGCTTCACGTCGTCCATGAGGTCCGTGGTCTCGCCAATGCGCTGGTGCCGGTCGTCCACGAGGGAACGGCGAGGGTGACGCTGGTGCCGATTCGCAATCGCTGGACGCCGGCCGGCATGACGACCTACTATCGCGGCTGTCCCACCGGAGTTTCCGAGACGGAAGGAAGCCATATCGGGGCGACGGTAGTCAAGGAACGCAAGGCAATCCTCGCTGACAACACTTTTGTCGCGGAATTGACGCTCAAGAACACGGGGCCCGTTCCGCGCGTCTATCGCCTGTCGCTCAAGACCGCCGGAGGCTTGCCGGACGTCGGCGCCCCCGCGAGGGCCTGGGGATTCTCCACCTGTTCGATGTATCGCTTGACCGAGCGCGTCACCTACGTCTGCGCGAAGGCGACGTTCGACGGACGCGTCACGTCCATCGAGATTCCCGCCCATGGCGAGTCGACGCTGCGCTATGCGCTCTCCTTTTCGCCGATTTCAGCGGAAGACGCGCTGTCGCGGGCGGACGGGGCGCTGAGCGCCGCCGATCCCTTTGCCGACAATGCCCGGGCATTCGACGAGTGGTACGCCGCGAACGTGCCGCGCCTCGAGACGCCCAATCCCGATCTCCGGCGCATGTATTTCTATCGCTGGTTCGTGGTGAAGCGCGGCACGCATACGGCGCGGAATGTCATTCCCGATCACGAATACCCGCGCCAGGCGATCTACGAAAGCCCCAATGGCGGTTGGTTCAATTGCGTGATCGGGCTTCCGGTCCCGGTCCAGATCGCCGAATCCCGGTGGAAACGCGATCCCGCGGCGGTGCGCGACCATGCTCTCAACTGGTGCGAATCGGTGAAGGGCTATCGCGGCTACATCCAGTTCACGGGCCATGCGATAGCCGATCTCCTCCAGAACCATCCTTCCCGCGATTTCGCCGCCGCCGTCTATCCGGCCGTGAAGGCGTATGCCGAGGCGACGACAAGAGGTGCGCCGACGATTCCCGTGCAGCAGAGCAGCTGGCCGGTCGGCGCCGAGTATCAGCCGAACTTCTACCAGTTCACCGACCCTCCGTTCGACTATCGGCACGACCTCGGATTCGGGACGAAAAAAGGCTTCTCCATCGCCAAACTTGTGCGCCTGGACACGGCGGTCTACATGATCGGCGATTTGCTCGGCGCCGCACGGCTGGCGGCCGTTCTCGGCAAGACGGACGAGGCCGACGCCCTTGAACGACAGGCCGCGTCCTATCTTGACATCATCCGCACGCGGCACTGGGACGCCAACCTCGGACTCTTCCTGGCGGCGGATCCGACGACTTACCGCCTCGCGGACCAGGCGGCCTGCTACGACAGCTTCGCCCCGTATCTTTGGGGTCTGGTCACGGACGCCGAATATCTGCGCGCCTTCGACAAGCTGACCGACCGCGCGTGGTTCTGGGACGATTTCCCGGCGACGACTTGCGCGAAGAACTGTCCGATGTATTTCGGCGCCGCCGGCATCGTCACGCCGCCGGCGGCAACGCCCGCCCAACCGATCGCGAACGGGTGCTTCTGGAACGGACCCATGTGGCATTACGCCAACGGACTCTACGCGGCCGCTTTTGGCGAGGCTGCGCGGGCCAAAGCCGACCTGCGCGTGAAATGGCTGGAATTCTTCGACGCATGGAGCGAGAGCCACTGGGCATACGGCGACCGGACGGTTCCGCGGGCCGCCGAGCATTTCCGCCCTGAAGACGGGGCGCGCTGCGGGACGGCCTGGGACTACTTCCATAGCGCCTGGTTGAATCCGTTCTATCTCTATCGGTGTGGAATCGGCTTGTCGAAAGATTCGCGGACGCTGGCTTTCGAGCCTTTTGCCGCCGAGGATTTTCGTCTGTCGCGCGTGCCGCTGGCCGGACGCGAATATTCTTTCGAACAGCATGTCGGGCGTTCGGGCGAACGCGAACTTGCCGTCTCCGTCTGCCAGAAGGATGGAACCGAACGCGTCCTGGCAAAAGGCGTCAATTCCGTTCGTGTCGCCATTGAACCTTGCGATGTCCCGTTTGCGTTCGTGCCGCCCTCGTGTGGTCGGTCCATTCCCAAGCCCGTTGTTCCGGAGAAGACCAAGCTGTCGGCTTCGTTCCAGAACGGCAAGGAGAATCTCGATGTCCTGACGGAAGAACACGAGCCGACGTCGAGCGGAGACGCAACCGTGCCGCGCTTTACCTTCTGGCCGCATCGCGGCACGGAGGAGTGGATCGCCCTTGAACTGCCGAATGCGCGGCCGCTCGGCGGAGTCCAAGTCTACTGGTACGACGATGAAGGACATGGCTCCACGCGCGTGCCGGATTCCTGGACGGTCGAGTATCAGTGCGCATCGGGCGAGTGGAGAGCCGTCGACTGTGCAACGCCCGTGGCCAAGGATCGCGTCTGCATCGCCAGATTCCCCTCTCCGGTCGAGACCAAGGCTCTTCGTCTGCGGCTCAAACTGAAGAAGGGGTATAGCACGGGACTGCTGGCTCTTTCCTTGCTGCCATAGGCGCCGGGACGAGCCGGTTTCGCGGAGGGCGCCAGCTGCGCGCGGGACACCCGGGCAAGCGCGCTGAGGCGGCGCTCTCTGATTGTGTCGAGTTTGACCCGCCCATGGCCGCATTCGCTTTGCCCGGAGGTCTTCGGCGAATGGAATCGGGGCTCTCTGCGCCGGCTGATTACGCCCCTCGCGTTTTGGCCATTGACCGCAGGCCCTTCAATCCTCTATAATGTCCGTGAACCAAACTCAATTCGCCAAAGTAAAAACCGACCATCACCTCGGGAACGGGAGCTACGGAGCCATGCAGATAACGAAACGCGAGTTTTTGAAGAAACTGGGGCTGTTGACGGCGTCGGCGTCCGCCGGGACGCTGTCGGCCGACGAGTTCATCGCCGTGAGCGGCGCAAAGCGGCTGCCGCCGGGTGCGATCGGCGATCCGAAGAACACCTGGTTCGGCCAGCGAATCTATCCGCTGCCGCACACGATCGAGGATGGCCCGAGTTGTCGGATGGAGAACGGCAGGATCGTCATGCCGGCGCGGGAGGTGCCGCTTTTCCATGAGACGGACGTCGTCGTCGTGGGCGGCGGCCCGGCGGGCTTTGCCGCCGCCGTTGCGGCGGCGCGGACCGGCGCAAAGGTCGCGCTGGTCGAGAAGGACGGCAGCCTCGGCGGCCTGTTCACCAACGGCATGGTGCTCATCATGCTCGCAACCAGCGTGCGGAAGGAGGGCGGCGCCTGGCAACTTGTGACGCGGGGCGTCTGCGAGGAATTCATGCACCGCGCCGTGAATCTCGGCTCGTACGTCGCCAACGCCCAGCCGAGCCCGCAGGATCGCGCACACTGGCAGCCGACGGTCGATCCGGAAGGGGCGAAGTACCTGATGGACACCATGTGCGCCGAGGCGGGCGTCGAGACGTTCTTCCACGCCTGGGGCATGGACGTCATTCAGGACGGCGAAACCGTTCGGGGCGTCGTCTTCCAGTCCAAGCAGGGGCTGCAGGCGATTCTCGCCCAGCAGGTCGTCGACTGCTCGGGTGACGGCGACATCTTCTTCGCTGCCGGTTGCGACTACCGTCAGATCACCCACGGCATCGGCTATGTGACGCGACTCGGCAACATCGACCGCGTCACGGCGGCGAAACCGCCGACAGATCGCGGCATCGCCTACGACGGGCTGCCCAAGCCGTGGCCGACGCGGAGCAACGAGGCCAACGGCACGACGTGGTGGGGCGGGCGGCTCGGCCCGAAGGGCGACGGCCTCTCCGTGCGCGACGTCTCCAGGGCTCTGGTCGTCCATCGCAAGTTCTGGTGGGAGCACGTCGCCGAGATGCGCAAGACGCCGGGCTGGGAGCAGGTCTACATCGCCAACAACTGCTCGCAGATCGGACCCCGCGCCACGCGGCTGCTGAAGTCCGAGTTCATCTCCGACCGTGCGGCGGAGACGCGCGGGGAGAACGCACGCGAGGTTGTCGGCTGGTTCGGGAACTGCGGTGCGCATAACGGCATGGCGCTCAACTACCGCACGCTCGTGCCGACGCGCGGGGAGAACGTCCTTGCGGCCGGACGCTGCATCGGCGCGCCGGATACGATCGATACCTACCGGCTGATCTGCCCGTGCTTCGTCTCGGGCCAGGCGGCGGGCGTCGCGGCGGGGCTGGCAGCGAAGAAGGGCGTCACGCCGCGCCAGCTGCCGTACGCCGACCTCCGCGCCGAATTGCTGCGTCAGGACTGCTACTTGGGCTGACCTGGCGCAAGATGGCGCAGGCGGAGCTGGCCGCAGGCGGCGTTCGCGTCCTTGCCGCGGGAACGGCGGAGCATCGTCTGGACGCGGTGCTTCATGAGGACGTCGAGGAACATGAGCATCGTCTCGTCGCTCGGCGTCTTGAAGTCCGGCCGGTGCTCGACGGGCGAAAGGGGAATGAGGTTCACTTTCGCCATCGGCACGCGGCGGACCTGACGGGCCAGCTCCTCGGCGCACGCGCGCGAGTCATTGACGTCCCGGATGACCGTGTACTCGAAGGTGATGATGCGCTTGGTCGCGTTCGTGTACTCGGCGCACGCCGCCAGCAGTTCGTCAATCGGCCATTTCCGGTTGACCGGCATCAGCTGCGAACGCAGCGCGTCGTTGGGCGCGTGCAGCGAGACGGAAAGTTCGAACTGGATGCCTTCGGCGGCCAGCCGCCGGAAGCCGGGGACGACGCCGCAGGTGGAAAGGGTGATGTGCCGCGCACCGAGGTTCGGCCCCCTGCCGGCGTTGATCAGCTTCAGGGCGCGCAAAGTCTCGTCGTAGTTGGCGAAGGGCTCGCCCATGCCCATGACAACGAGGTTCGTGATTTCGCCCAGCGAGCGCCCGGCCATGTACTCGGCGACGATTTCGTCCGCCGTCAGCGAACGGACGAGGCCGCGCGAACCGCTCGCGCAGAAGGCGCAGCCCATCGCACAGCCGACCTGCGTCGAGATGCACTGGGTGAAGCGACCGGTCGCGGGAATCAGCACCGTCTCGACCGAGTTGCCGTCCGCAAAGCCGACGAGGAGTTTCTTCGTGCCGTCGGCGGATTCCGCAACGTCAAGAATCTCGTATTGCGTAATCGGGAACTCGGTCTTGAGCGTCGTGCGGAAATCCTTCGGCAGCGTCGTCGCCGCGTCCCAGTCGGTGATGTAGTCGCGGTAAAGGGCCTGCAGGATCTGGTCGGCGCGAAACGGCCGCAGACCGCGTTCCTTCAGGATCGGCTTCCATTCTTCCGGCAAGATGCGCCATGCTTTCGTCATCGACGCGTATTATAGCAAAGTAACGGGATGCCCTCACGCCAGCGCAGAGGGTTTCGCATTAGTACCCGGCGTGACCTCACGCCGTGGCGAGGGTTCCCAGTTAGTACCCGGCGTGACCCCTGGCCAGCGCGAGGGGTCCCCCATTAGTACCCGGCGTGACCTCACGCCGTGGCGGGGCACAGGGCCACGAGGACGCCTGTCATCATGGCCGACGCCCGCCCTGCAAGCGCGTCAACCCCTCGGCTTCGCAGCCGTCCGAAGTTCAGAAGCCTTCGCTATTCGCCGTCAGCCGCAGGTTGTGCCATAGCGCGGCCTCGTAGCTCCAGCCAGTCGGCTGATTAAGGAGTTCGATCGTCACCTCCCGGCCGGTCCACGGCTCCAGAGAAAGGTCGAAAGCCTGCAGATGCAGACGGCCATCGCCGGGTTTTCCGGGCGTCTCCAGATCGGTCGCGAGCAGCTCGACGCCGTCGATGCGCACAACCAGTCTGAAGTCGCCCCCTACCGGCGACACTTCGAAATGGAGCGTGGGACGGCCCGAGGGAACCTTCACCGTGCGGTACAGGATCGCGGCCGTCTCCTGCTTCGGCGGATGCGTCAGCACCGAAGCGGCGACCTTCCCCTTGTCCGTTTCAACCGTCTCGCGATAGCCCGGGTTCATGTCCGGCGCATTGACGGAGGTCTTCCAGCCCGGCCACAGCGCATCCAACGCCTTCTGCACGCGTTTCGTCGGATCGGGATCCTTCAGCGTTTCCGGATCCGGCGTACGGATCGCGAACTTCTGTTTCGCCATCTCCTTTGCTGTAAACGTGCTGGCGGCGATTGCGCCCGGCGCCCAGGACGGGACAAACGGATCCGGCACGACCTGCTGCCGCGGAATCACGAACCACTCGGCGCCGTCGGCGGCCGTTTCGATGCGCCCGCCCTGGCGGACGACAACCTGGCGCGCCAGTTTTTCGCAGACGGCATACAGGGTCGTCAGATCGTAGGCCGTGTAGGAGAATTTCCGTCTCAGGTCGAGCTTCTCGGTGTATTTCTCCGGCAGCGCCTTCGCCCCGCGGGCGCACATGAGAATGCCGCCTACGCTCGACGGATTGCAGTCGGAATCCCATCCGCACCGCATTGAAAGCTCCATCGCCCGCTCGGGCTCGCCCGCGCCATAGAGCATTCCCAGCACGATGGCGGCGCCGTTGAGGCGCACGTCGATGCCGCCGTTCGAATCCCGCAGCTCGCGATTGAACCGCTTCGAATAGGCCGCGCGGATCTTCTCCCAGCACGCCGTCCAGTCCGCCGGATTCTCGCGATGCCACGCGCGGACGCTGCGGACCATCCGCGCGTAGTCGGATTCCGGGGGAATCGCGGCCAGCCCCGCGTCCAGCAAACGGTTGACGTCGCTCGTGAAAAAGGCCTCCGCGTACAAGGCGCCGACGAACTGCCCGGCCCATACACCGTCGCCAAAATTCATCAGCCGGCCGAAAACGCCGCCGAGGCGGACGACTTCCTGCGGACAGCCGGGCGCGATGATGCCGGCATAGTCGGACTCGATCTGGTAGTCGATGTCGTTCGCGTTGCGGCTGAACTTGGGATGCGAACAATCGGGCGGCGCAATGCCCTTGCGAAGATTGGTGCGGCCCGTGAGATTGGCGCACCAGAGCTGGTATTCGCTGTTGGCGAAGTCGATTCCCGCCTGGCGGATGTCCACGTCGAGTCCATGATCCTCCAGCGTCTTGAGAAACGTCATCTCGACATAGAGATCGTCGTTGCCGTAGGCCATTCTCAGCGGGAGATCGCTCGTCCACGCCGGCACCTTGTCCGCCGGAATCATCTTGTCATTCCAGCGGAATTCCGTCGGTGCGCCCCAGGCGACACCCACCATTTGCCCGATCCACGCGCCCTTCATATGGTCGCGATAGTCTTCCAGCGAGAGCCTCCGGACATCCTCCGCCGCGAACAAGCCGTCCGTTAGCCCGCAAAGCAACAACAGCGCACATGAACGTTTCATCGACGCGCATTATAGCAAAGAAACTGCGTGTCGTCACGCCGTAGTACAGAGGGTTCCCAGTTAGTACCCGGCGTGACCTCACGCCGTGGCGACGCCAAGCCAAGTCCTCGGAGTGGCTGTTACCACGCCCCGCAGCGAGGGCGCTGCGGGTACTCTCTGGCCAGCGCGAGGGTTCCCAGTTAGTAGTACCCGGCGTGACCTCACGCCGGGGCGGCGCCAAGCCCAGTACCCGGCGTGGCTGTTACCACGCCCCGCAGCGAGGGCGCTGCGGGTACTCTCTGGTCAGCGCAGAGGGTTCTCCGTTAGTACCCGGCGTGACCTCACGCCGTGGCGGCGCACAGGGCCACCACCGGGCGTGGCTGTTACCACGCCCCGCAGCGAGGGCGCTGCGGGTACTTTCCTGACCAGCGCGAGGGGTCCCCCATTAGTACCCGGCGTGACCTCACGCCGGGGCGACGAACAGGGCCACTACCGGGCGTGGCTGTTACCACGCCCCGCAGCGAGGGCGCTGCGGGTACTCTCTGGCCAGCGCGAGGGTTCCCCTAACGAGGGCGCTGCGGGTACTCTGTTGGCCTGCGCGAGGGTTTCCCTAACGAGGACGCTGCGGGTACTCTCTGGCCAGCGCGAGGGTTCCCCGTTAGTACCCGACTTCGCGCCTGCAAGCCGAGCGAACGCCCGCGCCGGATTTGCTATAATACCGGGTACATGAGCGAGGATCTTTGAGATGACAGCGACACGCAGAACGGCCCGGGAGTGGGCGATACAGATGCTGACTGCGGCGGACCTGAATCCGCCCGCCGACATTCGGGCGTTTATGGACGAATACTGGGCCCAGACCGCCGATCTCGACGAGGAAGACGGCGGCCCGGTTCAGGCCAAAGGCAAGCTGAGGGCCTTTGCGGAAGCGCGTGTCGCCGGCGTGCTCGGCGCCCTGAAGGAAATCGACGGGATTCTCGTTCCCATGCTGGAGCACTGGGACCTTTACCGGCTCGGCACCGTCGAGCGCGCCGTGCTGCGCATGGGCCTCTGGGAAATGCGGAATACGGACGTCCCCAGCCCCGTCGTCATCAACGAGGCGATCGATCTCGCCAACTGGTTCTCGTCGCCGCGAAGCCGCAAGCTCGTCAACGGCGTGCTCGACAGGTATGCTAAGCACCGCTGACACGAATTATCTCTGGCGGGCGCTCGAACTCGCCAAGCAGGGCGAAGGCCATACTCGGCCGAATCCGCCCGTCGGCGCCGTCATCGTCAAGGACGGAAAGATCGTCGGCGAGGGGTGGCATCGGAGGGCCGGCGGCGACCATGCCGAAGTCGCGGCCATCAAGCGCGCCCGCGTTCCCCTCACGGGCGCGACGCTCTACGTCACGCTCGAACCTTGTTCCAAGGCCGGGCGCGTCGGCGCCTGCACGGACGCCATCGCCGCCGCCGGATTGGCGCGCGTCGTCTATGCGGTCGCCGATCCGAATCCGAAGAACCGCGGCAAGGCGAAGCGGGCGCTGGCGAAGGCCGGCATCGCCTGCGTCCGCGCCGGCCGGGCCGTCTGCGAACCGGCGGAATGGGCGGCCTGCGGTGGCCTGAAAGCATGTCTGGCGCAGGCCGAACGCCTGATCGCGCCGTTCGCCAAGCACGTGACGACCGGGCTGCCCTATGTCACGGTCAAGCTGGCGATGTCGTTAGACGGGAAGATCTGCGACCGCACCGGCAACGCGAAGTGGATTTCGTCCGCCGTTTCGCGCAGGAACGTCGGCTGGGAGCGGACGCGCATCGACGCCATCATGGTCGGCGCGGAGACGGTCCGCCGGGACGATCCGTCGCTCCGCTCCCACAACGCTCCGAACGACGACTTGATCCGCGTGGTCGTGACCCGCTCCGGCAGGTTGCCGAAACGGGCGCAGATCTTCACCGACGGGAGGAATCCGACGCTCGTCTACCGGGCGGACGGAACCGGGCGGGGTTTCCTGCGGCGGGTTCTGTCCGATCTCGGCCGGCGCGGCGTAATGCACGTGCTTTGCGAAGGGGGGCTCCAGCTGGCGACGGCGCTGGCCGACGCGGGGCTGGTCGATCGGTGGATCGCCATCACCTGTCCGCTGGTGATCGGGTCGCGTCCGCTCGGCAGGGCGCGGCGGTTCCGCCTTTACGAAGACGGGTTCTCCGATCCTGTGGCCGGCGACCGGGAGGGGCGTTACGTATGTTTACCGGAATAATCCAGCAGATCGGCACGGTGAAGCGCATCAGCCGCGGCGCGGGGCTGGTCGTCGAGATCGGCTTCACGCCGTGGGCGCAGCCGCTGGCAGCGGGCGAATCTGTGGCCGTCAACGGCGTCTGCCTCACGGTCGCCCAATGCGATGCGACGCGATTCACCGCCGACGTACTTGAAGAAACGGTGGCGCGGACGGGGATCGGTGACCTCGTTCCCGGCGACCGGGTGAATCTTGAACGGGCGCTGCGGGCGGGCGATTCGCTGGGCGGGCATCTCGTGCAGGGCCATGTCGATTGCCGCGGCACGGTGATCGCCAAGCTGCCCAAGGGGCGCGACTGCCAGCTGCGCGTCAGGTGCGGGCGCGTCCTGGCGGCGCAGTCGGTGCTCAAGGGTTCGGTCGCGATTGACGGGACGTCGCTCACCATCAGCGCCCTCGGCGACGACTGGCTGGGCGTCGATCTCATTCCGACGACGGCCGAGACGACGATTCTCGGCACGAAGCGGATCGGCGACAAGGTCAACCTGGAGGGCGACGTCGTCGGCAAGTACGTTGCCAAGGCGTCCGCGCCCAAGCCGACGCTGACGGAAGCGGCCCTGCGAAACGCAGGTTTTATTTGATATAATACGGTCTATGCGAACTGCTGGCATCGAACGGAACACGCGCGAGACGAAGATCAGGCTCGACCTGAATCTCGACGGCTCGGGCGAGGGAACTGTCGACACGGGAATCGGCTTCTTCGACCATATGCTGGAACTGCTGAAGAAGCACGCGCTGATCGACCTGAACGTAAAGGCCGAAGGCGACATCGACGTCGATTATCATCACACGGTCGAAGACGTCGGGCTGGTGCTCGGCCAGGCGATCGACCGGGCGCTGGGCGACCGCCGGGGAATCGTCCGCTACGGCTTCGCGTCGATTCCGATGGACGAGGCGCTGTGCGAAACCTCGCTTGACCTTGGCGGGCGGCCGTTCCTGGTGATGCAGTGCGCGATGAAGCACCAGTTCGTCCGGGACTTCGAGGTGAAGCTGGTGGAGGAGTTCTTCCGCGCCGTGTCGGTCGAGGCGCGCGCGAACATCCATCTGCGCCAGGTGTACGGCGACGAGGCCCATCACGTCTGCGAGGGCCTGTTCAAGAGTTTCGCCCGTGCGCTCCGCGCGGCGGTGAAGGTCGATCCGGGCGAGAAGGGCGTACCCTCCTCGAAAGGCCTGATATGATCATTCTGCCGGCAATCGATCTGAAGGGCGGGAAGTGCGTGCGCCTGCGGCAGGGCCGGGCGGAGGACGCGACGGTCTACGGCGACGATCCCGCGGCACAGGCCCGGGACTGGGCGGAGCAGGGCGGGCAGGAGCTGCACGTCGTCGATCTGGACGGCGCGTTCGCCGGCACGCCCCGGCATGCTGAAACCATCCGGAGCATCATCGCGGCCTTCGGCGGTCCGGTCGAAGTCGGCGGCGGGCTGCGGACGCCCGAGGCGCTCGACGCCGTGCTGGAGGCCGGTGCCGCGCGGGCCATCATCGGCAGCGCGGCGCTGGAGGATCCCGCGTTCCTGGCGAAGGCGGTCGAATACTACGGCGACCGGATCGCCGTCGGGATCGACGCGCGCGACGGCTTCGTCCAGACGAAGGGCTGGGTCGAGACGACGCGGACGCAGGCGACGGAACTGGCGGCGGCGGTGGCCAAGCTCGGCGTGAAGTCGATCATCTACACCGACACGGCGACGGACGGCATGCTGGGCGGACCGAACCTCACCCAGATGGCGGCCATCTGCGACGCCGCGCCGACCTGCCTGATCACGGCTTCCGGCGGCGTCTCGTCGCCCTTCGACATCGAGAACCTGAAGGCGCTGGAGCGGCCGAACCTGCGGGCGGCCATCGTCGGCAAGGCGCTGTACGACGGGCGGACGACGCTGCGCGAGCTGAACATCGCCGCCCTGTGACGCTTCGATGCCGATGCAACCGAGCCTGAAGACCTTCGCCCACGGCCTGCGCGCGGTGTTCGTCCCCTGCGAGGCGGAGTCCGTCGCGGTCGGCGTCTTCGTCGCCTCCGGCTCACGGCACGAGACGGCGCGGACGGCCGGCATCTCCCATTTCGTCGAGCATATGCTCTTCAAGGGCACGCCGACGCGCAAGCCGATCGACATCACCCGCGCCATCGAGGGCCGCGGCGGCAACTTCAACGCCTGCACGGGCGAGGAATCGACCTGCTATTTCGCGCACCTGCCGGACGAATACCTGGCCGAGGCGATCGACATCCTCTCCGACATGTACCTGCGCGCGACGATTCCGGAAGACGAGTTCGCGCGCGAGAAGCAGGTCATCGTCGAGGAAATCCGCATGTATGCGGACGAGCCGGACTCCGTGGCGATGGAAAACCTCCAGCGCGGGCTGTTTCCGCAGTCGCGGCTCGGCGCGCCCGTCGCGGGAACGCCGGCCTCGCTGGCGCCGATGCGGCCGGACGACCTCCGGCGCCACCTCAAGCGCCACTACCTGCCGACGAACACGGTGATCGTGATTGCGGGTTCCTTTGACCCGGACCGGGCGGCGGCGCTGGTCGAGCGGGCTTTCCGCGACTTCCGTCCGCCACCGCGCCGGCCGCGCCGGGCGGCCGATTCGCCGCTGGCGGGGCGCCCCGTCGCGGCCAAGACCGTCACCCGCGAAATCGCGCAGGCGCAGCTGGCGCTCGGCTACCGGACCTTCGGCGTCCACGACCGGCGCAAGTACGCCGCGACGGTCATGGACGCCGTGCTTGGCAGGGGCATGTCCAGCCGGCTCTTCCAGGAGGTGCGCGAGCGGCGTGGCCTCAGCTACGACATTTCCTCGCGGATGCAGTTCTTCGCCGACGCCGGAATGTTCACCGTCGCCGCCGGACTCGACCCGAAAAAGGCGCAGGCGGCGCTGGCGACGATTGACCGCGAGTTCCGGCGCATCTGCGAAAAGCCGGTCCCGGCGGCGGAGCTGAAGCGCACAAAGGAATTCCTGACCGGCAACTTCCGCCTGTCGCACGAGCGGGTCGCGAGCAAGCTGTTCTTCTACGGGCAGACGCTGCTCGCCTTCGGCCGGCTCGTCGCGCCGGCCGAGCAGGTCGAGGGCATCCGGGCCGTGACGGCGGCGGACGTGCAGGCCGTCGCCAGGTCGATTTTCCAACCGTCAAACCGAAGCATCAGCTGGGTGGTCCCGAAATGAAGAAGCAGCAAGCAGCAACCAAGCAGCACAAGCAACCGATGAACGTCGTCGAAAAGATCCTGTCCGCGCATCTCGTCGAGGGCAATCCCGCGACGGATGCCGAGATCGGCATCCGCATCGACCATACCCTGACGCAGGACGCGACCGGCACGATGGCGTACCTGCAGTTCGAGTCGATGGGCGTCCGGCACGTCAGGAACGACCTCGCCGTCTCGTACGTCGATCACAACACCGTGCAGATCGGCTTCGAGAACGCCGACGACCACGACTTCCTCGCGTCGGTCGCGAAGAAGTACGGCATCGTCTACTCGAAGGCCGGCAACGGCATCTGCCATCAGCTGCACCTCGAGCGCTTCGGCAAGCCGGGAACGACCCTGCTCGGCTCCGACTCGCACACCCCGACGGGCGGCGGCATCGGCCAGATCGCCATCGGCGCGGGCGGCATCGACATCGCCGTCGCGATGGCGGGTGGCGCCTTCCACATCCCAACGCCGAAAGTGCGCGCGATCGTGCTCAAGGGGAGGCTGCGGAAGGGCGTCAGCGCCAAGGACGTGATCCTGAAGGTGCTGGAGAGGTTCGGCACGAAGGGCAACGTCGGCTGGATCTTCGAATACACGGGGCCGGGCGTCGCCACGCTCGACGTGCCGTCGCGCGCGACCATCGCGAACATGGGCGCGGAACTCGGCGTGACGACGAGCGTCTTCCCGTCCGACAAGGTGACGAAGCAGTTCCTCACGGCCCAGGGGCGCGGCAAAGACTTCGTCGAGATCGTCGCGGACAAAGGCGCGGCGTACGACGACACGTTCACGGTCGATCTCGCCAAGCTCGAACCGCTCGCGGCGGCTCCGCATTCGCCGGGCAACGTCGTGACGGTGAAGTCGATGCAGGGCACGAAGGTCAACCAGATCATGATCGGCTCGTGCACCAACTCGTCGTATCGCGACATCCGCACCGTCGCGCAGATCCTGAAGGGCCGGCACGTCGCCGACGACGTCGAGGTCGGCATCGCCTGCGGTTCGCGCCAGGTCGTGAACATGCTGGCGGCGGACGGCTCGCTGGCGATTCTCATCGGGGCGGGCTGCCGCATTCTGGAGAACGCCTGCGGCTTCTGCATCGGCGCGCATATGTCGCCGTCCACCGGCGCCGTCTCGCTCCGGACGAACAACCGCAACTTCGAGGGCCGCAGCGGCACCAAGTCGGCGCAGGTCTATCTCGTCTCCCCCGAGACGGCGGCCGCCTCGGCCCTGACCGGCACCTTCTCCGCCTGCGCGGGAACGAAGGCCGTCCCCGCGCCGAAGAAGTTCCCGATCGACGACACGATGTTCCTCTACCGGCAGACGGCCGGCAGGGGCGTGCCGGGCACGAAGATCGTCCGCGGGCCGAACATCGCCGCCGTGCCGAAGGGCGTGCCGCTGGCGAAGGACCTGAAGGGCGTCGCCGCCATCAAGGTCGGCGACAAGATCACGACCGACCACATCATGCCGGCCGGCGCGCGCCTGAAGTTCCGCTCGAACGTGCCGCAGTACGCGAAGTTCGTCTTCGAGCCGTGCGACCCGAAGTTCCACGACAAGTGCCTGGCGAATCAGGAGAAGGGGCTGGCCAACGTCATCGTCGCCGGCGAGAGCTACGGGCAGGGCAGTTCGCGCGAACACGCCGCGCTCTGTCCGATGTACCTGGGCGTGAAGGCGGTCGTAGCGAAGTCCATCGAGCGCATCCACCGCGCGAACCTCGTCAACTTCGGCATCGTGCCGTTCGTCTTCGAGCAGGCGGCCGACTACGACAAGATCGCGGCCGGCGATGCGCTGACCATCGACGGCATTCGCCGGGCGGTCGAGGGCGACGGGCGCGCGGTGCTCCGGACCGGCGGGAAGGAGATCGCCGTCCGGACCGTCCTGTCCGACCGCGAGCGCCACCTGATCCTCTGCGGCGGACTTCTCGCCAGCCTTTGATTTTGGTATAATCCGACCATGAGCACGAAGCAGAAGTCGCTGACGAAATATTGCGACGAGTACATCCGCTACCTCGGCATCGCCAAGACGGAGCGGCGCAGTTACGCCGAGAGCGTCCGGATCCTGAAGGCGAAGGGCTTTCGCGAGCTGTCGGGCTGCAAGACGCTCAAGCCCGGCGACCGGGTCTACCGCGGTTGCGAGGACCGCACGGTCATGGCGGCGGTCATCGGCAGGCAGCGCATCGCCGAAGCGGGGCTCAAGGTCGTCGGCGGGCATACCGACGCGCCGCGGCTCGACCTCAAGCCGAAGCCGCTCTACGAGAAGGGCGGCTGCGTCTATTTCGACTGCCACATCTACGGCGGCATCAAGAAGTACCAGTGGCTGACGCTGCCCCTGGCGCTATACGGCACGATCGTCCGGGCGGACGGGTCAAAGGTGCAGGTCGCCGTCGGCGACGACCCGGGCGATCCGGTCTTCATGATCTCCGACATCCTGCCGCATCTCGGGAAGGACCAGGCCGCGAAGAAGCGCGACGAGTTCTTCCCGGCGGAAGACCTCGATCCGGTCTGCTGGTCCACCCTGCCTGCGGGCAAGGACGCGAAGGCGAAGCCGGGGCTGGTCGAGTATCTGCAAAAAACCTTCAAGGTGTCCGAAGACGACCTCATGAGCGCCGAGCTCGAGATCGTGCCGGCGGGAATGCCGCGCTACGTCGGGTTCGACCGGGCGCTCATCACCGGCTACGGGCATGACGACCGCGTCTGCTCGTTCGCCGGGCTGCAGGCGCTCATTGACGCGGCGGACGAAACGCCGGCCGTCACGGCCTCGATCCTGATGTGCGACAAGGAGGAAGTCGGCTCGATGGGTTCGACCGGCATGCAGAGCTCGTTCTTCGAGAACACCGTCGCCGAGCTGATCGAGCGGCAGGAGAAGAATGCGCGGGACATTCTGGTCCGGCGCGCGCTCGAACGCTCGACGATGCTGTCGGCCGACGTGACGGCGGCGGCGGATCCGCACTTTCCCGACGTCGATTCGACCGGGAACGAGGCGCGGCTGCACCGGGGCGTGGCCGCCTCCAAGTACACGGGCGGCACCTCCAAGGGCGGCGCAAGCGACTGTTCGCCCGAATTCGTCGCCGAGATCCGCCGGATCATGGCCGCCGAGAAGGTCGTCTGGCAGATGGCCGAGCTGGGCCGGATGGAGAAGGGCGGGGGCGGCACGATTTCGCAGTACATGGCGCGCTTCGGCATGAAGGTGCTCGACATGGGAACGCCCATGTGGAATATGCACGCGCCGTGGGAGATCGTCTCCGCGTCGGACTGCTACCAGACCTATCGGGCCTACAGCGCCTACCTCCGAAGCTGATTTTGGAACGGCAACATACACACACGGATGAAAGGATACGCAAGCAAATGAAACTCAATCGTCGTAATTTCCTCTTCGGTTCGGCCGCTGCGGCCACTCTCGCCGGCTGTACGACCGGCAAGCTGGGCCAGCGCCCGCTCAAGCCGGGCGAGAAGCGCACCGTCGCCATGATCGGCATCGGCATCCAGGGCCGCACGGCGCTGTTGCCGCAGTTCCTCCGGCAGCAGAACGTCCGGGTCACGGCGGTCTGCGACTGCGACAAGGTCCGCTGCGCCGACGCCAAGCAGATCGTCGATAAGTTCTACAAGGACACCGCCTGCAAGACCTACGCCGACTTCCGCGAGGTCATTGCGGATCCGGAGATCGACGCCGTCTGCATCGCGACGCCCGATCACTGGCACGCCTATATGTCCGTCGAGGCGATGAAGCACGGCAAGGACGTCTACTGCGAGAAGCCGCTGACCTTCTCGGTCGACGAGGCCAAGAAGCTGATGGCGGCGGAGAAGAAGTACGGCCGCATCTTCCAGACCGGTTCGATGCAGCGCAGCTGGGCGAAGGTCTCCGAGTTCCGCGCCGCCTGCATGATCGTCCGCAACGGCGGCATCGGCGAGATCAAGTACGTCGACGCCAACTACGGCCGCGGCGGGCAGAAGCTCGGCGGTCCCTCGCATCCCGTCCGCTTCTTCGACAAGCCGGAGAACGCGGCGAGCGAAAGTGCGCCGAATCCCGACGTCGACTGGAACATGTGGCTCGGTCCGGCGAAGTGGCGGCCCTATTCGGACCAGCTGGCGCCGCGCGGCGTGAACAAGTTCTATCCGATGTTCTGGCGCTTCGACGACGACCTCGGCACCGGCTACAACGGCGACTGGGGCGCGCATCACCTCGACATCGCGCAGTGGGGCATGGACATGGACGATTCCGGCCCGTACAAGATCATCCGTTCCGACGAGCCGTATTCGACCGACCTCTTCCACGGCGGCCGCCGCCAGTTCGGCATGCGCATGCTCTTCAAGAACAAGCAGACGGGCGCGGACATCGAGCTTTATCACGGTCCGTTCGGCACCTGGGGTACCGTGTTCTACGGCACGAAGGGCATCGTCGCCGTCAACCGCGGCAAGATCGCCGTCTGGGCGGGCTTCGACGCGACGGCGAAGCGCCCCGACGCCGAACTGCGCAAGCAGCTTGCGGGCATGACCTTCCGGCCCGACAAGGTGGTCGCCGCCTCCGTCGGCAAGGACTACGGCACGGACTCCGCCGCCAAGAAGGACGATGCGCTCGCCAGCTCTCTCAAGCAGCTTATCGCGCACTTCCAGCTCGCGACGGCGCCGGTGCAGCTCTACAAGTCCAACAACCAGGTGCAGAACTTCTGCGAGTGCATCGAGACGCGTCGGCCGACGGTCTCGCCGGCGTCCGTCGGCGCCCGCAGCGGCGTGCTCTGCCTGCTGTGCAACCTGAGCTACCAGTACGACACCGGCTTCGACTGGGACGGCGAGAAAATGGAGATCAAGGGCTGCAACTGCAAGGGCATTTCGCTCAAGCGCGACTCCTACCGCAACGGTTGGGACGTCGTGGTCTGAAGGGAGACCGCGCGATGAACCGCCGAGAGTTCTTCAAGGGCGCCGCGGCACTGGCCGCGGCCGCGCCCTTCGTCGCCAAGGAGGCGCTTGCCCACGCGGCGAAGCCGAAGCCGCGCAACAACCCGATCTGGCTGATGACGAGCGCCTTTGCCGCCGAACCGGACCTTGAGTCGCTGGTCCGGCGCGTCAGCACCTGGCAGTTCCGGCCGCAGGGCTTCGAGCTGTGCGTCTTCCGCCGCGATACGGACCGGCAGGACCATATCGCCACGCACCTCGACTACGCGAACTTCACGCCCGACCGGGCGAAGCGCGTCATCGACCTGTGCAACGAAACCCAGCTCCGCGTCTCCGTCGGCGCCTACGACAACCTGATCGGGGGCAACCCCGAGCTCCAGATCGTCAACCAGAACCATCTGCTGAAGCTGATCCGCATTGCGGCCATGCTGGGCGGCGACGCGAACGACGTCGTGTGCGGCACCTTCGTCGGCTACGACCAGCAGCTCGGCCGGACGGACGGCGGGTTCGAAAAGAACCTGGAGAAGTTCAAGCGGGTCTTCACGCCGATCCTGAAGTACGCCAAGGACCTGGGCGTCACCGTCTGCGTCGAGAACTGTCCGATGGAAGGGTGGGTGCCGGCCTCGTCGCCGGACTGCTACTGCAACCTGCCGGGCTGCCTCGCCGCGCGCAAGCTGATGTACGCGATCCTCGACGATGCCTCGAACCTGCAGGAGACCTACGATCCCTCCCACGACATCTGGCAGCACATCGACCCGTCCGACGTCATCAACGCGATGGACTTCGCGAAACTGCGCCGCGTCCACATCAAGGGCACGCGCAACTTCGCGAACGACGCCGAGGCCGTGAACTGGGGCCGCGTCTTCCCGCGTCAGCGCGTAAGTGACGCCCTGGCCAAGAAGGCCGGGCTGCCGCCGCTTGCGGCGGACGAGCAGGGGGGCAACTGGGACCGGCTCAACTACGAGCCGCGCCTGCCTGGCTTCGGCGGCAACGATTCCTGCGACTGGACGAAGTTCCTTGAAACGCTGATGGCGAAGGGCTATGACCGGCCGTTCGTCATCGAAAACGAGGACGACCTCATGAGCGCCGAGCTCGAGATCGTGCCGGCGGGAATGCCGCGCTACGTCGGGTTCGACCGGGCGCTCATCACCGGCTACGGGCATGACGACCGCGTCTGCTCGTTCGCCGGGCTGCAGGCGCTCATTGACGCGGCGGACGAAACGCCGGCCGTCACGGCCTCGATCCTGATGTGCGACAAGGAGGAAGTCGGCTCGATGGGTTCGACCGGCATGCAGAGCTCGTTCTTCGAGAACACCGTCGCCGAGCTGATCGAGCGGCAGGAGAAGAATGCGCGGGACATTCTGGTCCGGCGCGCGCTCGAACGCTCGACGATGCTGTCGGCCGACGTGACGGCGGCGGCGGATCCGCACTTTCCCGACGTCGATTCGACCGGGAACGAGGCGCGGCTGCACCGGGGCGTGGCCGCCTCCAAGTACACGGGCGGCACCTCCAAGGGCGGCGCAAGCGACTGTTCGCCCGAATTCGTCGCCGAGATCCGCCGGATCATGGCCGCCGAGAAGGTCGTCTGGCAGATGGCCGAGCTGGGCCGGATGGAGAAGGGCGGGGGCGGCACGATTTCGCAGTACATGGCGCGCTTCGGCATGAAGGTGCTCGACATGGGAACGCCCATGTGGAATATGCACGCGCCGTGGGAGATCGTCTCCGCGTCGGACTGCTACCAGACCTATCGGGCCTACAGCGCCTACCTCCGAAGCTGATTTTGGAACGGCAACATACACACACGGATGAAAGGATACGCAAGCAAATGAAACTCAATCGTCGTAATTTCCTCTTCGGTTCGGCCGCTGCGGCCACTCTCGCCGGCTGTACGACCGGCAAGCTGGGCCAGCGCCCGCTCAAGCCGGGCGAGAAGCGCACCGTCGCCATGATCGGCATCGGCATCCAGGGCCGCACGGCGCTGTTGCCGCAGTTCCTCCGGCAGCAGAACGTCCGGGTCACGGCGGTCTGCGACTGCGACAAGGTCCGCTGCGCCGACGCCAAGCAGATCGTCGATAAGTTCTACAAGGACACCGCCTGCAAGACCTACGCCGACTTCCGCGAGGTCATTGCGGATCCGGAGATCGACGCCGTCTGCATCGCGACGCCCGATCACTGGCACGCCTATATGTCCGTCGAGGCGATGAAGCACGGCAAGGACGTCTACTGCGAGAAGCCGCTGACCTTCTCGGTCGACGAGGCCAAGAAGCTGATGGCGGCGGAGAAGAAGTACGGCCGCATCTTCCAGACCGGTTCGATGCAGCGCAGCTGGGCGAAGGTCTCCGAGTTCCGCGCCGCCTGCATGATCGTCCGCAACGGCGGCATCGGCGAGATCAAGTACGTCGACGCCAACTACGGCCGCGGCGGGCAGAAGCTCGGCGGTCCCTCGCATCCCGTCCGCTTCTTCGACAAGCCGGAGAACGCGGCGAGCGAAAGTGCGCCGAATCCCGACGTCGACTGGAACATGTGGCTCGGTCCGGCGAAGTGGCGGCCCTATTCGGACCAGCTGGCGCCGCGCGGCGTGAACAAGTTCTATCCGATGTTCTGGCGCTTCGACGACGACCTCGGCACCGGCTACAACGGCGACTGGGGCGCGCATCACCTCGACATCGCGCAGTGGGGCATGGACATGGACGATTCCGGCCCGTACAAGATCATCCGTTCCGACGAGCCGTATTCGACCGACCTCTTCCACGGCGGCCGCCGCCAGTTCGGCATGCGCATGCTCTTCAAGAACAAGCAGACGGGCGCGGACATCGAGCTTTATCACGGTCCGTTCGGCACCTGGGGTACCGTGTTCTACGGCACGAAGGGCATCGTCGCCGTCAACCGCGGCAAGATCGCCGTCTGGGCGGGCTTCGACGCGACGGCGAAGCGCCCCGACGCCGAACTGCGCAAGCAGCTTGCGGGCATGACCTTCCGGCCCGACAAGGTGGTCGCCGCCTCCGTCGGCAAGGACTACGGCACGGACTCCGCCGCCAAGAAGGACGATGCGCTCGCCAGCTCTCTCAAGCAGCTTATCGCGCACTTCCAGCTCGCGACGGCGCCGGTGCAGCTCTACAAGTCCAACAACCAGGTGCAGAACTTCTGCGAGTGCATCGAGACGCGTCGGCCGACGGTCTCGCCGGCGTCCGTCGGCGCCCGCAGCGGCGTGCTCTGCCTGCTGTGCAACCTGAGCTACCAGTACGACACCGGCTTCGACTGGGACGGCGAGAAAATGGAGATCAAGGGCTGCAACTGCAAGGGCATTTCGCTCAAGCGCGACTCCTACCGCAACGGTTGGGACGTCGTGGTCTGAAGGGAGACCGCGCGATGAACCGCCGAGAGTTCTTCAAGGGCGCCGCGGCACTGGCCGCGGCCGCGCCCTTCGTCGCCAAGGAGGCGCTTGCCCACGCGGCGAAGCCGAAGCCGCGCAACAACCCGATCTGGCTGATGACGAGCGCCTTTGCCGCCGAACCGGACCTTGAGTCGCTGGTCCGGCGCGTCAGCACCTGGCAGTTCCGGCCGCAGGGCTTCGAGCTGTGCGTCTTCCGCCGCGATACGGACCGGCAGGACCATATCGCCACGCACCTCGACTACGCGAACTTCACGCCCGACCGGGCGAAGCGCGTCATCGACCTGTGCAACGAAACCCAGCTCCGCGTCTCCGTCGGCGCCTACGACAACCTGATCGGGGGCAACCCCGAGCTCCAGATCGTCAACCAGAACCATCTGCTGAAGCTGATCCGCATTGCGGCCATGCTGGGCGGCGACGCGAACGACGTCGTGTGCGGCACCTTCGTCGGCTACGACCAGCAGCTCGGCCGGACGGACGGCGGGTTCGAAAAGAACCTGGAGAAGTTCAAGCGGGTCTTCACGCCGATCCTGAAGTACGCCAAGGACCTGGGCGTCACCGTCTGCGTCGAGAACTGTCCGATGGAAGGGTGGGTGCCGGCCTCGTCGCCGGACTGCTACTGCAACCTGCCGGGCTGCCTCGCCGCGCGCAAGCTGATGTACGCGATCCTCGACGATGCCTCGAACCTGCAGGAGACCTACGATCCCTCCCACGACATCTGGCAGCACATCGACCCGTCCGACGTCATCAACGCGATGGACTTCGCGAAACTGCGCCGCGTCCACATCAAGGGCACGCGCAACTTCGCGAACGACGCCGAGGCCGTGAACTGGGGCCGCGTCTTCCCGCGTCAGCGCGTAAGTGACGCCCTGGCCAAGAAGGCCGGGCTGCCGCCGCTTGCGGCGGACGAGCAGGGGGGCAACTGGGACCGGCTCAACTACGAGCCGCGCCTGCCTGGCTTCGGCGGCAACGATTCCTGCGACTGGACGAAGTTCCTTGAAACGCTGATGGCGAAGGGCTATGACCGGCCGTTCGTCATCGAAAACGAGGGCGTCAACAGCTCCCATACCGGGAACGCGCAGGCCACCGACCAGGGGTTCATGGCCACGATTCTCAACACCGCGCCGGTCGTCTGGCCGCTGGGGCCGAACGGCTACCAGTTCGACGCCTCCGCGCTCAAGCCGATGACGGAGAAGGGGCTGAACCCCAAAGTCGTGACGATGAAGGACCTGACCTAAGGTCAGGCTTCCGGAATGCTCCAACGAATGCTCGATCCCTTGACGTCAACGGGGATCGAGTATTCTTTTTCCGCCTCGGCGGCCGGCGCTTCCGTCGCAGCCGGCGGCTCCGGCGGCTGGGCTGACGACACTGGCTTCCGGGACGGCGGCTCCGCCTTTCGGGCCGGCGGCGGCGCGGACTTGCCGGACGGCTGTTTCCGCTCCGCCGCCTCCGCGTCCTCGTCAAAATAGGTCTTGGCCGTAATGTCCGCGACCAGGTCGTCGATTTCCCGGTCGAGGTCGGCGTCCGCAACGGCGGGAGCAGGGGCGGCCGCCCTGCTCGGTTCGGTCCGGGTCGGCGCATAGAGTTCGGGATAGTGCTTGCGCCGGTAGGCCTCCAGCTCGGCCTGGCGTTTCCGTTCCTTCTCCAGCGAATGCTGCTCCCGTTCGGCGGCCAGCAGGGCCTTGAGCCGCTGGACCTCCAGCTCGGCCGGGGTCGGCTCCTTCGGCCGGGCGGCCTCGATTGCCGCCTGTTGGGCGGCGGCGGCCTTTTCCGCCTTGGCCTGTTCGGCGGAGAGCCGCTGCTGCAGGTCGTCCAGCTTGGCCGTCAGCGCCAGAATCGCCGCACTGTCCTGCGACGGTTGCACGACGACCGGCGAGCCGCCGGACGCCGTCCGGTCGCGGCTCATCGCATATTCGATCAGCCGGTCGTTCAGCGACTGGTTCCGTGCGCTGACGCTGAAGAGCATGCCGACGAAGACGGCGATCACCACCGCCATCAGGCCGCCGAAGAAGATGCACAGCAACAGCATGCGCTTGCGCGACTTCGCGTGTTCGGCATCGATGTACTGCTGAAAGGCCTTGAGCACGGGAAAGTCATCCAACGCATTTTCCTGGCCGTAGACGCTGATATCCATTTTTCTTGCCTCGGTTATTTAGTTCGCATAATCGGTGTTATGTAAACTACGACTATTCCTTCACGAAGACGTACCAGTTAATGACCTGTCGGCTCGCGAGCCGGTTCATCGCCGCCCGCAGCCGGGCGACGGTGGTCGTCGCGCTGGCGTAGAGGAAGCAGGTGTTGACAGTGGCGTATTTCGGCTCGGCCGACGCGGCGAAATCGATTTCCCTCGGCGTCAGCTTGGGATCGTCGCCCTCGACCGTCCAGTCCTCTTCGATGAAAACCAGCCGGTCCGGCTCGCCCAGCACCAGTTCGAACGGCTGGACGAGCCGTTCGCGCCGGTCCCGCCACTTGACCAGCGGCAGGAACGAACGGTAGAAGAGATTGGTCGTGCCGTTGAATTTCAGCTGCGGCGAATCCAGCGAGGCGGCGAGCGCGGCGACCTTCGTCGCCTCGGCCACCGTCATCGTGTCCGCAAACCCGAGCAGGACGTCGATGCTGCCGCCGCGCCCGGACTCCTGCCGCAGCCGTTCGACCAGCTCCCGTTCCCCGCCGGGCCGGGCCGTCAGGTGGAGGAAGCGCGGCATCGTTGCCGCGTCCCAGCTGACGGTGAACGTGAAGCGCTCCCCCGCCTTGAGCGTCGATTTAGCCTTAAAGCAGTTGTAGACGGCGCCCTGGCCGTAGATGCCGTCGTAGACGATCGGCGACTGGTCGAGCGTAAAGGTGGAGAACGCCGACATCGGCATGTTCGTGCCGGCTTCGCAACGGCCGTCGGCCAATCGCCGTCCGCCGGTGTAGACCGGCTCCGAGTCCGGCAGCCCTTCCGGCATCCGGCCCTCGACGTAGCGGTCCAGCGCCGGTTCGAACTTCAGGGTGCAGCCGACGGGCCAGAGCCGGCAGGACCGGACGTCGGTCGGCTTGCCGCGCGGCAGGCCGGCGCGCTCCAGCCGGTCGCAGAACTCGTCCAGCGTCTCGGTCAGGAGGAACATCGTCTCGTAATCGCGGTCGGTGTCCTTCCCGGCGAAGTAGAACTCGACGGGCGTCCCCTGCTCCACGCCGGTGGCCGTCGCGGTGAAGGTGAGGCTTGCGGACAGCAGGAACGTCGCCAGCATCAGCGCCCGAACCTCCTCATCACGCGCTGGAAGCCCTCGGCGCTGCGGGCGATGATCCGCTCATCGACGCTGCAGCAGAGGCGGACGTAGCCGCCAAAGCCGAAGCCCGTGCCGGGCACGGCGAGAATCCGCTCCTGCAGGAGCGCGTCGACGAAGACGGTGTCGTCCTCGACCGGACTCCGGGCGTAGAAATAGAACGCGCCCTTCGGCATGGCGAATTCGACCCCAGCCTCGGTCAGCACCTTGGCCATCAGCCGGCGGCGGCGGTCGTAGACGTCGAGATCCACCGTTTCGTCGACCAGCTCGGCGGCCAGCTGCTGGCCGATGACCGGCGCGTTGACGAAGCCGAGCGTGCGGTTGGTCAGGGTGACGGCGGCCATCAGGGTCGCCTGGTCCGGCAAGTTGGGATTGGCGACGAAATAGCCGATTCGCTCGCCGGCGAGCGACAGCGTCTTCGAGAACGAGCCGAGCACGCAGGCGAACGGCGTCATCGGCAGGACCGCCGGCACCTTGGCGCCATCGAAGACAAAGGCGCGGTACGGCTCGTCGCTCAGCAGGAAGAGCGGCCGTTCCCGCCGCCGGTTCTCCTCGTCAACCAGCCGCGCAATCGCCCGCAGATCCTCCTCCGGATAGACGCACCCCGTCGGGTTGTTCGGCGAATTGACGATGATCGCGCGCGTCTTCGGCGTAATCGCCCGGGCGATGCCCGCGATGTCCGGCCGGAAGGTCGGCGGCTGCGACCGCACCGGCCTGAGCACGCCGCCGAAATGGCCGCAGTAGGCCCCGTATTCGACGAAATACGGCGCCGGCACGATGATCTCGTCGCCCGGCTCGACCACCGCCCGGAAGAAGGCGACGATGGCCCCGGCCGCGCCGACCGTCATGATGACGTCCTTCGCCGCCAACGGCAGCTCCTGCTGGACGCTCAACCTGGCCGCCAGCCGCTCGCGGACGGACGGGATGCCGGCGTTGGGACAGTAGCCGAACCCCAGCGGCCTGACCGCCCGCTCGGCCAGCGCGACCAGCGCCGGGCGGACGGACGCCGGCGGCGGCACGTCGGGATTCCCGAGGGAGAAGTCGCAGACCGCCTCGTCGCCGTACTCCCGCCTCAGCTCCAGCCCCTTCTCGAACATCTTCCGGATGAAGCTGGAAGACGCCATGGAAGCGGCAATCTGCGGTGTCACAAGCTGCATGCCGCTCACTCCTTCTCCGCCGTCTCGTCGGCGTCCTGGAAGAACTCGGGGAAGATCTTCTGCGCGACCGCCTGGTATTCCGGGAACTGCTTGACGCTTTCGCGCGCCAGCTTCTCGGACAGGTTCGCCGCGGAAGCCTCCTCGGCGCAGACGATGCCGAGGAAGAGCGCGCCGCCCGTGAGCACGTCGGCGGCCTCACGCTGGCTCAGGCGGATGTTCTTGCGCCCGTTGAAGACGAACTGGTTCAGCACTTCGATGAGGTTGCTGTAATGGCCCGACGCGAACTTCTGCCAGGTGAGCTTGTGCCGGTTCTTCCCGTTCTCGACCTGAATCTCGCGGTCGGAAACGGCGGTTACCCGCATGCCCTTCAGCTTGCCCTTCTTGAAGGCATAGCCCTTCATCGCCCGGATCAGCACCTCCTGCATCTTCCTCATCGCCGCCACCTTGCGCAGTTCGAGGTCGGCGGCCAGCTGCCCTTCCGCCGTCGTCATCTCGCCCTTGAGGGCCTCCAGCTGGCGGATCGCGCTCTTCCAGTCCAGCTGCCGGACGCTGCCTTGCGCGACCAGGGCCTCGAACTTGGCCCGGGCGGCCGCCTGCTCCTCCTCGACCTTCGCCTGCCGTTCCTCGGCCTGCTTCTTCTTCCGCTCCTCCTCGGCGGCGGCGACCGCCGCCGCCTTCTCCTCGCGGGCCTTCTTCAGCTTGTCCAGCCGAATCTGCTTGAGCGTCTGTTCAACCGTCTTCTCGCCCTTGGTCCGGATGAAGGCTATGCCCTTCCGCACGGTCTCGACGTCCTTGGACGCCTTGATGCCCTCGAACTCCTCGACCAGCGCCCGGGAGAGTTCGGCCAGCTTCTCCATGCACTCCCGGGTCGAGCCCCGGTACGCATCGGCTTCCGCCCCGTGCGCGAGCAGCTTCCGCACGGCGACGCGGATGCGGATCGCGCAGGCCTGGCAGCCGTAGGCGCGGCTCCAGAGGTCGTTCATGGTCAGCACCACGGCCGGCGTCTGTTCGACGGCCTTCTTGGCCGCGTCGGCGGCGGCAGGCGCGGCGCCGGACTGTCCGACCGCCGGTTTGGCCGCCGCACCGCTCGCACTGGCCGCCGCATTGGTGGCGGCGGCAGTCGCCGCCGGCGCGTTGGTCGTGGCGACCGCCGCCGGGGCGTTGGTTGCGACGACCGGCGCGGCGACGGCGTTAGTCGAAGCGATTGCCGCCAGCAGTTCGGGCGTCGGACCGGGCTTGAGCAGGGCCGACTGTTCGGGCGGCAGGATCTTCGCCAGCTCGTCGGTCGGCTTCTGACATTCCGCTACGGCCCGGGCGGCAAAGGCATCGAACTCGTCGGCGAACTTGGCCGCGCTCGCCAGCGTGTCGGCAATGGCGGCGCGCGCCCTCCCGATGCCGCTGCCAATCTGCGCCTGCTCTTCGGCGGCGCGCGCCTTCCGGTCCGCCACCTGATACCAGACCAGCCCGCCGATGACGGCCGCCACCAGCAGGATGACGCCGACCACGACGCCGACCACCTTCAGCCCGAGGTTGCCGCCGGACTCCTCCTCGTCCTCCTCCGCCGCCGACGTTCCCTTGGCGTGCGCCGCCTCGTCGCTCCCCTCCCCTTCGGCCGGGGGCTTGGCCAGGTCCGCCGGACGCCGCGTCATCGCCATGCGTCGACCCCGCACCGTGGTCAGCCGGCGCGTGCCGGTCGCCATCGGCTTGCGCCCGGCGGCGCTGCCGCCCGCCGCCGCCGGCTTGGCCGTCAGCCCGCTGGTCAGCACCTCCTTGAACGCCTCCAGCAAGGCCTCGAAACTCGGATAGCGCCCTTCCCGGTCGCGGGCGAGCATCTTCATGACCAGCGCGTCAATGGCCGGCGTCAGCTCCGGACGGATTTCGCTCGGTTTCTTCGGATCGCCCTCGAAGCGCTTCTTGACCACGGCGATCGAATCCTCGCCCTCGAAGGGCGCGACGCCGGTCAGCGCATGGTAGAGCGTCCCGCCGAGGGAATACATGTCGGACCGGAAGTCGACCGGCTCCTTCTTCACCTTCTCCGGCGAAATGTAGTAGGGCGTGCCCCAGATCTCGTTCGTCTCCTTCTGCATCGCCGCCAGCCCGAAATCGACCAGCTTGGCGTTGCCGTTGGCGTCGAGCAGGATGTTCTCCGGCTTCACGTCCCCGTGCACGAACCCCTGGTCGGACGCGCACTGCAGGGCCTGGGCGACCTGCTGGCAGATCTTGATCACCCGGGCGACGTCGGTCTTGCCCGGATTGGCGTTCATGATCGAATAGAGCGACCCGCCCGACGCCAGCTCCATGGCCATGTAGGGCATGCCGTTGCAGATGCCGTAGGAGTAGATCTGGGCGATGTTCGGATGGATCAGCCGCGCCGCGGACTGCGCCTCCTGCTTGAACTTCTCGACGAACTCGGGGTCGTCGCCCATCTCCTTGAGCATGACCTTGACGGCCACCGGACGGTCCAGCATCTTGTCGCGCCCCATGTAGACGCCGCCCATGCCGCCCGCGCCCAGCTCGCGCTCGAGCAGGAAGTTGCCGTTTTCCCCGAAGACGCCGGGGGTTGGAATCAGCTGTTCGCTCATCGTATGACTCTCCATCCGTTGAATGGCCAGAAGACGAAGGAGGCGCACCCGCGGAGATTCTCCGCCGGAACCGGCCCCCAGTAGCGGCTGTCAAAGCTGTTGGCGTAGTTGTCGCCGCAGGCGAAGTACTCGCCCGGCCCCATCGTGACGCGGGACGGCAGCCCCGCAATCGGGCGCCCTTCCGCGTCGGCGGGCGGATGCTCCAGGACGTAGGTCTCGCCGGGCCGCGCCTTCATCCGCTTGATGTAGTGCGTCCCCTGCGGCAGCCGGTCGATGCCGGTCGTCGAGAAGATCATCACCTCGCCGTTCTGGGGCTTGACGAAGTTCCACTTCCAGCGGTTGACGAAGATGAAGTCCCCCGTGGTGATGGCGCCCTTCCACAGCGTCTCGCCCTCGCGGACGAACTGGCCGTGCAGGCGGCGGCAGGCGTCCGTCGGCAGGGAGAAGGTCTTAGGCGACAGGCCGACGCTGACCGTGGCGAAGCCGTCGCGCCGGTCGGCGCAGCGGACCGTGCCGGTGGCCGGAGCCGCCCAGTCGACGACGCGCTCGCCCGTCCACGCCCATTTGGCGAGCGACAGGGGAAAGCGGTCCCAGACGGACCGCTCGACGCCGGGGGTGGTGTGATAGCCCCAGAGCGTCTCCTGCATCGAGCCCGTCGGAATCTTGAACGGCTCGTAGAAGTAGGCGCGGAACGCCATCGCGACCGAAATCGCGACGACCAGCGTGTCCAGCCACTCCCGCCCGTAGTCTTGAAAGGTCTTCTTCGCCATCAGGTGCGGTAGTTGGGGGCTTCCTTGGTGATCGTGATGTCGTGCGGACGCGCCTCGCGGAGGCCCGCCGCCGTCACGCGGTAGAACTTGCCCTTCTCGTGCAGCTCGGCGATCGTCTTCGCGCCGCAGTAGCCGAGCGACGCGCGCAGCCCGCCGCAGAACTGCGTCATGATCGACTTCACGTGGCCGGAATAGGGCACCATGCCCTCGATGCCCTGCGGCACGAGATCATCGTCGTCCTCGTTGTCCTGGAAGTAGCGGGCGCGGGACCCCTTGCCGTTCTTGAGCGCGGCCATCGACCCCATGCCGCGGTAGACGACGTACTGGCGCCCGTTCGAGTAGATCTTCTCGCCCGGCGACTCCTCGGTGCCCGCCAGCACCGAGCCGAGCATCACCGAATCGGCGCCGGCCGCCAGCGCCTTCGGCACGTCGCCAGAAAGCTTGATGCCGCCGTCGGCAATGACCGCGACGCCGCTGCCGCGCAGCGCCTTCGCCGCGTTGTACACCGCCGTCAGCTGCGGAATGCCGACGCCGCAGACCACGCGCGTGGTGCAGATCGAGCCGGGGCCGATGCCGACCTTGACCGCGTGCGCGCCCGCCTTCGCCAGCGCGACCGCCGCCTCGCCCGTGGCGATGTTGCCGGCGATCACGTCCACCTTCGGGAAGTGCTTGACGATGTACTTCGTCATCTCGACGATGCCCTTCGAGTGCCCGTGCGCCGAATCGACGACCACGACGTCGACGCCGGCCGCCGCCAGCTTCTCCATGCGCGAAAGGTCGCCCCGCCCGCCGGAGACGGACGCCGAGACGCGCAGGCGGAACTTGTCGTCGCAGTTGTAGCCGGAGTTCGAGTTCTCCACGATGCGCGCCACGTCGGTGAAGGAATAGAGCCCGATCACCTTGCCGTTCCGATCGACCAGCGGCAGCTTGCCGATCTTCGCCTTGCGCATCAGTTCGTAGGCCTTCTTGAGCGAGGTCCGCGCGTCGCCCGTGATCGGGCAGGGCTGCATGACGTCCTTCAGCTTCATCGCGTTCATCGGCGCGAAGCGCATGTCCGACGAGGTGATCATCCCGACCAGCCGGTCGTTCGCGTCAAGCACGGGGAAGCCGTTGAACTTGAGCCCCATGCGGCGCTTCTCGCTGCGGAGGAAGGAGATGTCGTCGTTGGCGTGGAAGCAGACGGGGGAGGCGATCAGGCCGTTGAGATGGTTCTTCACCTTCGCGACCTGCGCGGCCTGCTCGTCTTCCTCCAGGTTCTTGTGGATGCAGCCGATGCCGCCGGCCAGCGCCATGGCGACCGCCATCGGCGCCTCGGTCACCGTGTCCATCGCCGCCGACATGAACGGGACCTTCATCCGCGTGCGGCTGGTCAGCTGCGTCTCCAGCACCGTCTCGTCCGGCAGGAAGTCGGCGTACTGCGTCACCAGCGTCACGTCGTCGTAGGTCAGGCCCTCGTAGGGAAAGGCCTTCATGAAATTGTCGAGATACCTATTCATAGTCGCAAGTCCCCTTTTAGAACAGCATTATACGCTTTTACCGGGAAACATTCAACGGTGCAGCGCAAAAAAGCTGCGGCGGCCCGCCAGGAAAAGCCGAGGGCGCCCGGCAAGCCGGACGCCCCTGGCTGACGGCGCTGACGGCCGCTCACTTCGCCTCTTCGACGATCGTGACGACCCGGCCGTTCTTGATGAACTTCACCCGGCCGTCCTTGAGGGCGAACAGGGTGTCGTCGCGGCCCCGGCCGACATTCTTGCCGGGATGGAACTTGGTGCCGCGCTGGCGGACGATGATCGAACCGGTCTTCAGGAACTGGCCGTCGTACGCCTTGACCCCGAGATACTGCGGATTGGAGTCGCGGCCGTTGCGGGCGGATGCGGAAGTTGCCATTTCTCGTTACCTCCTCTTACGCGATGGCCTTGACGGTGGCGACGGTCAGCTGCTGACGGTGACCGATGAGCCGACGGGAACCCTTGCGGCGCTTCGCCTTGAAGTTGAGCACCTTCTTGCCCTTGATGACGCCGCCGACGGCGAGCGTGACCTTCGCGCCTTCGACATAGGGCGCCCCGACCTTGAGCGTCTGGCCGTCGGACACCGCCAGCACGGTCTCCAGCACGGCATCCTGACCCGCCTCGACCGAGAGCTTTTCAATCTCGATCTTGTCGCCGACATGGACAAGCACCTGCTTGCCGCCGGTTTCGAGAACAGCGTATGCTTCCATTTTCTTTCTCTTCCTTCGTATTCGCCAGTTTTCCTTGTGGAGAACCGTCTCCACGAAAAACTTGGTTCGGGATAGTATACTAAAAACGCCGCGTGCGCGTCAACAGCCCGGTCGTCCACTCGCCGAGGGTCTTGCGCGACTCCTCACGGAAGCCCCGCGCCTCGAAAGCGGCCAGCACTTCCGGGTACAGCTCGGACAGGATGCCGGAGACGATCAGGCGTCGCTTCGCATACCCGGCGATTTCGTCGGCAAAGGCGACGAGCAGCGGCCCGAGGATGTTGGCGACGACCAGCTCCGCCGGTTCGAAATGCGCCGTCGGCGTCGCCGCGCCGCGCCCCTGCAGCGCCAGGTCCGGATAAAGGCCCTTCGCCGCCTCGATGGACGCAGCCAGCGAAACCGCCCCCTTCCCCAGCGCGAACTCGCGAAAGTCAACCTGCACGCCGTTCTTCGCCGCGTTCTCCCGCGCCGCCCGGACGGCGGCCTCGTCGATGTCGAAGCCGGCGACCGGCGCGAAGCCCAGCTTCGCCGCGGCAATGCCCAGAATGCCGCTGCCACACCCCATGTCCAAGAAGGAGCCGAGATCCGGCGAATCCGCCAGCTCGTCGATGTATTCGAGGCACGCCCGCGTCGTCTCGTGCCGGCCCGTGCCGAACGCCATCCCGGGATCGAGCACGATCGGCACCCGCGAACCTGCCGGCACCCGCTCCCACGCCGGCACCGTCACCAGCCGCCGCCCGATCTCCTCGATCCGGAAATGGCGGCGGTAGGCCAGCTGCCAGTCCTCGTCGGGCAGCTCGCCGACCTCGACCGGCGCGGACACGCCGACCAGCTCCAGCGCGGCGGATAGACACGCCTTCGCCGCCGACGCCCGGGACGGATCCTCCAGGAAGATCCGCACGCAGGTGGAATCCGCCTCGACGTCATGGTACGAAGACAGAACGAAATCCCCTCCGTCGAAGACTTCGAAGAGGGGATTCACGCACTGTTCGGGAATCGAACAGCTGACAAACGTCATCTTACGCCTGCTTGGCGACCAGCTTCTTCACCAGGGTCGGACGCTGCACCAGCACGCGCACGTCTTCATCGCCCATGAGCTTCACGTCTTCGGCCTTCATGCCGAACTTGACGAGCCGCGCGCGCTGCGCCTTGCACTTCCTCGCCTTGCCGGCGGGCGTCTTGCACGGACGGACGTGAGATTCCTTGCGAAGTGTACGACCAGTACCCATTTGTTAACCTCTTCTTTCTTCCTTGGGGAAAAATTATTGTGCGTATTATACCGTTTCTGCGCCGGGAACGCAAGGGGCAGATCACCGCCCGGCCTCACTCCGGACTCGGCGTCGTCTTGGCCACGCGCAGCCGGTCGTAAGGCACGTACGAGCCGTCAGGCTCGACCACGTACCAGTCGTAGCGCAGGCGCTTGCCGGTGATGCGCAGCAGCCCGAACACCGACCGGGGCAGGTCGGCGGAAGCGGCGTCCCCCCGCCGCCCCCACCGGGAATCGACGGCGAGCCGGCCCGTCTCGATGCGGACGGCGCGCGTCACGTACGAGACCGCGCCCGACGGACAGGCATACGCCGCGTTCTCGCCGACGCGCGGGCCGATGCAGCCGGCGCTCAGGTAGTAGGTGCCCTGCGGGTCCAGGTCGTACCGCTCGCCGTCGAGTTCCGCCGACTGCGGACGGAAGTTCACGGTCGCCTCGTCGCCCGGCCGCGTCGTCCAGCCCGGCCCCGACCAGCGGTAGGGCAGCGTCTTCGAGCAGGTGTGGTCGTGGGCCTGCAGGACGAGATCGACGCGGTGCCGTGCGCATAGTCCGCCGAGCCGCACCGCGAGCTGCGCCGACTCCGGCTCCAGCACGGCATGGTCGCCCGTCGTGTACGGTCCCCAGTGGGTGACGACAATCGTCCAGTCGCTCCGCCCCCGGGCGCGGTTCGCGGCGAGATCGCGTTCCAGCCAGGCGTAGACCCGCTCGCTGCGCTCGTTCCACCCGCCGGCGACGAACGGAACCGTCGCCATATGCACGTTGCCGTAGTCCAGCGACTCGCAGCCGGGGACGACGCCCTCGGGATAGCGGATCGGCATCCGCTCGCCGTAGTCGTCGCCGTCATGGTTGCCGCTGGCGCTGACTATCGGCGCCGACGGATAGGCCGCCGTCAGCAAATCAGCGATCACGCCCCATTCGACCGAGCGCCCGGCCAGTTGGCCGGACGCCGCCGTCCGGCGTAGCCCGCCGTCGACGAGGTCGCCGCCGTTGAGCAGGAAGTCCACCCGGTCCGCGCCGCCGGCGGCCCAGGCGGCAGCCGCCAGCGCCCGCTCCGCCCAGCCGAGCCGGGCGGGATCGCTCGTCTGCAGGTCGTTGAAGTTGACGACGGTGACCGTCTCGCCCGGCGCCTTCACCTGCAGGCGGCAGTAGGCGTAGCGGCCCTCCCCGCCGATGCGGCAGGAATAGTCCCCCGGCGCCAGCCGGTCGATGATCACGCGATGGCAGTGGGTCGTCGGCAGCGCAACCCGCGTGCAGCTCCCCGTGTAGACGAGCGGCGCGGAAAGAAAGTCCGCCGGCGTTGCCGCGCCGGGCACGAGCCGGACTTCGCTCGCCGTGATCTCCGTGCTGGTCTGCCACGCCAGGCCGCGGCTCCCGGCACCGGCGGCGAAAGTCAGGATCCGCCCCTGCGGTCGCGCCCCGAACGCGTAGGTCGCGACCTCCGGCGCCGCCGACAGCGCCAGCGCCGCCAGCAGCAGCGGCACCAGCAGGCCGTTCCGGACCCGAAGCTTCACGCGGCGCGCCTACTCCGCCGACGCCGGTGCCGTCTGCAGTTCGATGCCGACGAGGTCAAAAAGGCCCGTCGCCGCATCCAAGCGTCCGTTGACGATTGCCCGGCGCGAAGCGGCAGCCGCTTCCCCGTCAGAACGTCCGTCACCGCCCGCCGTCAGTTCGCGTCGTAGCGGATCGCCTCGCGGAAATACTTGATCGGCTTGCCGCAGACGGGGCAGAACTTCGGCGCCTCGGCGCCCACGGCGACATAGCCGCACGCAACGCACTCCCACTCCGTCTCGTCGTCGTCGGACTTGAAGAACCCGGCGTCGAGCTTCTTGACGAACGCGCGATAGCGCTGCTCGTGGCCGACTTCGGCCTTGGCGATCAGGCGGAACAGGGTCGCGATTTCCTTGAAACCCTCCTTGTCGGCAATCTTCGCGAACTCCGGATACATGATCTCGTGCTCGTGGTTCTCGCCCTTGGCCGCCGCCAGGAGGTTTTCCTTCGTCGTGCCGATCTTGCCCGCCGGATAGCCGGCGTCGCCGAGCGTCAGTTCGTCGCCCGAATCGAGGCAGGCGAAGAGCCGCGTCGCGTGCGCCTTCTCCTGCTCGGCGGTCTCGATGAAGATGTCGTGGATCTGCACGTAGCCCTCCGCCTCCGCGCGTTCCGCGAAGATGGTGTAGCGCATCCGCGCCTGGCTTTCGCCCGCAAAGGCCTTCAGCAGGCACTTCTCGGTCTCGGTGCCGCGCACCGAACGCCCCTTGTTGATCGGCGACTTGTCTTCGGTGGTCGCGGTGGTGGGAATGACGTGCGCCTGCGCGGGCAGGGCGAAGGCGGCGGTGGCGAGGGCGCCCAGCGAGAGCGCTTCACGACGGTTGATCATGATCGTTTCCTTTCTTGCGGTTTGATACTTGGTCGAAACTCGAATGTGACCGGCGGCGTCAGCCGAGGTCTTTTGCGCGCGAGACGTAGGACGTGTGCAGCATCCGCTCCGCCTTCTCGCTCAGCGGCTTCCCGTAGAACTCGCGGTACAGCGCCTGCACTTCGGTGTTCTCGTGCGAGAGGCGCAGCGTCGAGCGCGCGTCGTCGGCGTAGAGCGCGTCAATGCGCGCCTGGCGCATGGCCCGGCTCAGGTAGGGCGCCGACTTCGCGCGCGGCTGGCCGCCGCCGCCGATGCAGCCGCCCTCGCAGGCCATCACTTCGATGAACGTCGCCTTGAGCTGGCCCGACTTGACGCGGTCAATCACCCCGCGGACGTTCGCGAGTCCGTGCACGACCACCAGCGTCACCGCCAGCCCCGGCTTAAGCTCGACCGTCGCCTCCTTGACGGACGCGCGCTTCTTCTTCGAGCCGATGCCGCGCACCGGCTTGAACTCGAAGAGGTCGGCCGGCGGGTTCTTCCCGTTCACCATCCAGTACGCCGTGCGCACCGCCGCCTCCATCACGCCGCCGGTGTTGCCGAAGATGATGCCCGCCCCGCTCGCCTCGCCCATCAGCGAATCGTACTTCGCCGGCTTGAGCGACGCATAGTCGATCCCCTCGGCGCGCAGCCAGTTCGCCAGCTCGCGCACGGTGATCACCGCGTCCATGTCGCGGAAGCCGGAGTCGTTCATCTCGGGACGGCGGATCTCGAACTTCTTGGCCGTGCACGGCGTGAGCGCGACGTTGAAGATCTTCGCGGGGTCAAGCCCGCGCTTGGCGGCGAAATAGGTCTTGATCGTCGGCCCCTGCATGCCGATGGGGCTTTTCGCCGTCGAGACGTGCGGCAGCAGCTCGGGATACCAGGTCTCGCAGAACTTGACCCAGGCCGGACAGCAGCTGGTGAACTGCGGCACCGGCCGGTCGCCCGTCGTCAGGCGGCGCACCAGCTCCGCCGCCTCCTCCATGATCGTGAGGTCGGCCGCAAAGCAGGTGTCGAGCACGTAGTCGGCCCCGAGCGCGCGCAGCGCCGCGACCACTTCGCCCTCGCAGAAGGTGCCCGGCGCCGCGCCGAACTCCTCCGCCAGCGCCACGCGCACCGCCGGCGAGGTCGAGACGATGACCGTCTTGCCGGCGGCCTTCGCGGCCTTGACCGCCTGCCACTCGGGACGGTTCACCAGGGCCGTGCCCTCGCAGACGGTCGTGCACTGGCCGCAGTTGACGCAGACCGGCACGTTGCCCGTCTTCGCCAGGTCGTAGCTGCCGGCGACCGACATCATCCGCGTGCAGACCGACAGGCACGCGCCGCACTGGACGCATTTCGCCGCATCGAACACGACCGACGGATTGTCGGCCGCCATCGGCACGCGCACGCCGTCGGCCGTCGCCGACCAGAGCCGGTGCGGACACACCGCCCCGAACGCCAGCGCCGCCCCGGCCGTGCGCATCAGCTCGCGCCGACCCATCGCATTCTGTTCCGCCATCGCCTGCACCTCCTCCTCAGATTCTTGCTTCCGTTCGTAGTCGCGGTCAGACGTTCAGCGCCGTCTTGGACCAGGGTTCCTTGCCGGCCAGCAGCGACGGCGTGGTCATCTCCGGCGGCACCGGCAGGCCCAGCAGCTGCAGCGCCGTCGGCGCAATCGCCGAAAGCTTCGCCAGCGGCGTCAGGCGCACGCCCGCCGCGTCGTTCGCGACGTAGAAGCAGTCGACGAGATTCAGCGTGTGCGAGGTCTTCGTCAGCCCCGTCTTGTAATCGACCATCTGCTCGGCGTTGCCGTGGTCGGCGAAGATGAGCACGTGCGCGTCGAGTTCGAGCAGGCGCGGCAGGATCTTGCCGATGCACTCGTCGGTCACTTCGACCGCCTTGCGCGCCGCCGCCTCGTCGCCGGTGTGGCCGACCATGTCGCAGTTCGCGTAGTTGACGACGATCAGCCCGTACGGGTTCTGCTCCAGCCGCTTGAGCAGCTCGTCGGTCACGTTGTACGCCTCCATCTCGGGATGGGACGCGAACGTCGCCGCGTCAAAGCGGCTCTTGACCTCGACCTGGTCCTCGCCCGCCGACGGGGTGGTCGACTTGCCGTTGAAGAAGCTCGTCACGTGCTTGATCTTCTGGGTCTCCGCCAGGCGGAGCTGCTTCAATCCGGCCTTCGCGACCACCTCGCCGAGCAGGTTGTCCATGCCGCCGCCCGCGCCCATCGCGCCCAGCAGGTAGTCCGCAAACTCGTCCCAGTAGCGCGTGAAGCCGAGGAAGGTCACCTGCGGCCGCGCCTTAAGGTTCGCCGCGTCCGCATAGTCGCCGCACACGAACGCCTGGGTGAGCTGGATCGCCCGGTCCTGGCGGTAGTTGGTGTGCATGACCACGTCGCCGTCCTGCATCCCGGCGTAGTCGCCGATCGCGTAGCACGGAATGTACTCGTCGGTCATCTCGGTGCCGTCCGGCGTCTTGCCCGTCGCATACTCGGCCTTCACCGCCTCCTCCACGGTCGCGGCCCGCTTGCCCGCGCCGGCGACGATGCAGTTGTAGGCCTCGGTCGTCAGCTTGTAGTTCTTGGAGCGGTCCATGCCGTAGTAGCGGCCCATCGCGGTGCCGACCGTCGCGTTGCCGACGGCGGCCAGCTCCGTCTTCAGGCGCGCCAAGTACTCGAGCGTCGAGCGCGGCGGCGTGTCGCGGCCGTCGAGGAACGGATGCACCACGATCTTCCCCGCCGGGAACTCGGCGCGCGCGCGCTTCATCAGCTTGAACAGATGCTCCTGATGGGCGTGGACGCCCTCGTCCTGCAGCAGGCCGAGGAAATGGAAGGTCGAGTTGTGCTGCTTCCAGTTCGCGACGAGATTCGCCCACTTCTCGCTCTTGAAGAGCTCGCCGGACGACAGGCCGTCGTCGATGCGCTTGAGCTCCTGGACGACGATCCGGCCCGCGCCCATGTTGAGGTGGCCGACCTCCGACGAACCCTGATAGCCGTCCGGCAGGCCCACCGCCTCGCCGCAGCAGTCCAGCAGGCAGTGCGGATAGCGCGCGCGCAGCTGGTCGATGACGGGCGTCTTCGCCCCAAAAACCGAATTGCCCTCCCGGCGGGGGTTCACCCCCCAGCCGTCGCGAATGATCAGAACCACAGGTCTCATGTTTTCTCCTTGGAAATTTCGCATATTATACCAAATTCCCCGGCTCACACGCGCCGCAGGACGATGGCCGTCCGGGACGGCAGGCAGAGCCGGAGCTGGCGGACCCACTCGCGGCGCCCCTCGTCGAGCACCAGCGCCGACGCATGGACCGCGCCCGGCCGGATGCGGCCCTGGCCGCCGAAGCGCGGCTCGTCCGTGTCGAGCAGGTGCTTCCAGTCCGAGGCCGGCGGCACGATGATGCCGTAGTCCTCGAAGGACTGCGTCGGGTGGAAGTTGAAGACGAAAAGCAGGTTGCCGCGCAGGAACGCCAGCACCTTGTCCCCTTCGTTGGCGACGAGCTTGGCCGGAATCGCCGCCAGCGCCGCGCCGCCGAACAGCGACTTGCCGCTGCCGAGCGCCGCCAGCATCGCCGCATCGAAGTCCGCCAGCCCGCCGAAGCGCAGCTCGGGATCCTCCCGCAGCGACCACTGGCGCCGGGCGTGGCTGTAGTCCCAGCCGTTCCCCTCCCGCGGGAAGTCGATCCACTCGGGATGCCCGAACTCGTTGCCCATGAAGTTGAGGTAGGCGCCGCCGTTCAGCGCGCACGTCGCCAGCCGCGCCAGCTTGTGCAGCGCGATGCCGCGCTCGACGACCGCGTTCGCCTGGTCCTTCCGCATGCCCCAGTAGATCTCCCGGTCGACGCACTGGAAGAAGAAGGTCTTGCCGCCGACCAGCGCCTGGTCGTGGCTCTCCACGTAGGAGACGACCTTCTCCTCCGCACGGCGGTTGGTCAGCTCCCAGAAGATGCCGCCCATCGGCCAGTCCTCGTCCCGCACCTTCTCCGCCAGCCGGAACCAGAAGTCCGGCTCGCCCATCGCCATGCGGTAGTCGAAGCCGATGCCGCAGTCCGCCACCGGCGCCGCGCAGCCGGGCATGCCCGACACGTCCTCGGCGATGGTGATGGCGGACGGCTTCACCGCGTGGATCACCCGGTTGGCCAGCTGCAGGTAGACCCAGGCGTCGTCGTCCACCGATCCGTTGAAGTACATCCCGTAGTTCGTGAACGCCTCGCCGAGTCCGTGGTTCCAGAAGAGCATCGAGGTGACGCCGTCGAAGCGGAAGCCGTCGAAGCCGTACTCCTCCAGCCAGAACTTGCAGTTGGAGAGCAGGAAGTGCAGCACGCCCGTCTTGCCGTAGTCGAAGCAGCGGCTGCCCCAGGCGGAGTGGCGCCCCTTCTCTCCGGAGTGGAAGTACTGGTAGTCCGTCCCGTCGAAGCGCGAGAGGCCGTCCCGCTCGTTGGCGACGGCGTGAGAATGGACGAGGTCCATGATGACCCGCAGGCCCATCCCGTGCGCCGCGTCCACCAGCGACTTGAGCTCGTCCGGCGTGCCGAAGCGCGACGAGGCGGCGAAGAAGGAGGAGACGTGATAGCCGAAGCTCCCGTAGTACGGATGCTCCATGATCGCCATCAGCTGCACGGTGTCGTAGCCCGCCGCCTTGATCCGCGGCAGCATGTTGTCGCGGAATTCCGCATACGAGGCCACGCGCCCCTCTTCGGACGCCATGCCGACGTGGGCCTCGTAGATGAACGGCGAGGGCTTCGCCGCCGGTCCGTCCTTGCATTTCCAGCGGTAGGCGGTCTTCGGCGCCCAGACGCAGGCGGAGAAGAGCTTGGTGCGCTCGTCCTGGGTCACGTAGCGCGCGTAGGCGGGAATCCGCTCGCCGCGCCCGCCTTCCCAGCGCATCTCCAGGTGGTACTTGTCGCCGTGGCGGATTCGCCTGCCGTCGATCCGCCGCTCCCAGACGTCCGTCCCGGGCAGGCGGAAGAGCTCGAAGTCGGGGTCGATCTTCCAGCCGGTGAAGTCTCCCACCAGCCACATCGACGTCGCATGGGGCGCCCATTCGCGGAAGACCCACTGGCGGCCCCGGCCCCGGGACGCCGGCGTCCGGCGGAGGCCGAAGTAGTGGTGGGCGTTGGCCCAGTCGGCGAGCGAGCATGCGCCCTGCGTCAGTTCTTCGGCCCGGGCAAACGCCCGCTGTGCGCGACCGCGCACCGCCGCCTCATAAGGTTTCAGGTATTCGTCATCAAGCAGATGTGCCATAGCGCCCTTCCCTTCGTGGGCATTATAGCGGATTATATGCCCCGCGGTCAATGCCCTGCTGCCACGGACGCGGCGCTCAGCAGATCTGGTACGGCTTGAACCGCTCGCGGGAATACGGACGCGCGACGACCTCGCCATCATTCAGGCGAATGTCGCCGTCGAGACGCTCATGCCTGGAGTAGGCGCAGACCAGCGCCCGGGCCAGCGCGACGTCCGCGGCATCCCCGACGACCGGCAGGAGCGCCGTCGGCCCAGGGGCGTTGACGGGCGCGACGACCAGGCCCTTTTCGCCGCTCAGGACTGCGTTCTCCAGCCGATCGCGACCGAGGATGACGCTGGTGCCGCCGGGCAGGCGGAAACGGCGGCCGACCGGCAGAAGCTCGACCAGGCGCCGGTTGCCCAGGCCCTCGTGATCTTTCAGATCCCTGAGCTTGCGGCAGAAGCCGACTTCCGTCAGCTTGCAGCCGCCGGCCGGCGAAGGATAGTCGACGATGCCGAATTCCGCGGCAAGGGCGATCTGCCGTTCGCGTCCGCGCCCGGAGAGGTCCAGCAGCTTTTCGCGGTCGAGTTTCCCTTCCAGTTCGGGGATCGTCGGTTCGAGCAGCCGGGCGGACAGCGGACGGACCAGCCGCCCCTTCAGCCCCGAACACTGCTCGACGACGCCGAGCGCCTGCCGGTTCTGGCTCATCGGCCGCTGCCCCTGCACTTCGCCGGTCGCGACAAAGTCGTAGCCCAGCCGTTCCATCAGCTCGCCGGCGCGGCGGATCATCAGCGCATGGCAGTCGATGCACGGATTCATCGCCGAGCCAAATCCATGCGGCGGATGCTCGAGCAATCCGATCTCGTCGTCCGTGAAATCAATTATATGCAGTTTCACGCCGAGCGCGTCCGCCGCCCGCTTTGCGGCGGAGATGTCAAAGAAAGGCGTCGAGAAGCAGACGGCCTCGACCGTCGCGCCGGCGCCCTGGAGCACGCGGACGGCGAGCTGACTGTCCAGCCCGCCGCTCATCAAGGAAAGCCCTTTGCAACTCATGTCGTCTTCGCGCATCTCCGTCCGCAGGGTCAGTGGATGAACAGCATCTCGCGATACTTCGGAAGCGGCCAGCGCGAGTCGTCGACCAGGCCTTCGAGGCGGTCAACCGTCCGGCGGAGGTCGTCCATGCCGGCGATCTGCCCGGCGTGTCCGCCGCGCACAAGCGCCCGTTCCAGCCGGTCGCACTTCACGTGCAGGTCGTCCAGTCCCGCGCCGAGCTTGAGCGAAAGCGCCGTCAGGCCGCGGATGCCGACCTTGAGCCCGTCCTTCTTCGCCTGGCCGATCGCCGTCGCCAGCCGGGAGAACTCGTCCGCCACCACGGGACGGATCATCGAGCGCGCGATTTCCAGCGCGATGCCGGCCTCGATGCGGATGCGGCGCTCGTAGTCCTCGCGACCGATTTCGAAGCGGGAGCGCAGTTCGCCGCGCGAAAGCACGCCGTACTGCTCGAACAGCGCGACGGTCCGCTCGTCCCGGAGCGGCGCGAGGGCCTCCGGCGTGTCGCGCAGGTTCGGCAGACCGCGTTTCGCCGCCTCCTTCGCCCAGCTGCCGGAATAGCCGTCGCCGGAGAAGATGACGCGCTTGTGCGCCTTGACCTGACGGCGCAGGAGCTGCTGCAGGTTCCGGTTGAAGTCGCCCTTCATCGCGTCCAGCTTGTCGCACAGGGCGTCAATCGACTCGGCGACGATCGTGTTCAGGACCGTCTGGCTCTTGGCGCAGTTCTGGGAGGAGCCGGGCGCGCGGAACTCGAACTTGTTGCCGGTGAAGGCGAACGGCGAAGTGCGGTTGCGGTCGGTCGTATCCTTCGGGAGCGCCGACAGCGTGTCGACGCCGACCTGGAGGCGGGCCTTCCCGTTCCGCCGGCCAACCTTGCCCGTCTCGATCGATTCGAGGACGGCGTTCAGCTCGTCGCCGAGAAAGACGGAGATGATTGCGGGCGGCGCTTCGTTCGCCCCCAGCCGGCGGTCGTTGCCCGCGCTGGCCGTCGTCTCGCGGAGGATGTCCGCATGCAGGTCGATCGCGCGGACGATTGCCAGGAGCAAGGTCACGAAGATGGCGTTCTCGCGGGGGTTGGAACCGGGCGAAAGCAGGTTGCGCCCGCCGTAGGCTATCGACCAGTTGCAGTGCTTGCCGCTGCCGTTGACGCCCTCGAAGGGCTTTTCGTGCAGCAGGCAGACCAGGCCGTTCCGCTCCGCGGTCTGCCGCAGCACCTCCATGATCAGCATGTTGTGATCGACCGCGAGATTCAGGTCTTCGAACATCGGCGCCAGCTCGAACTGCGCCGGCGCGACTTCGTTGTGCCGCGTCTTCGCCGGGATGCCGAGCCGCCACAGCCGGTCCTCGACCTCGGTCATGAAGGCGAGGATGCGCGGCTTGATCGCGCCATAGTAGTGGTCGTCCAGCTGCTGGTGCTTCGCCGGCGCCGCGCCGAAGACCGTGCGCCCGGTCTGCAGCAGGTCGGGACGCTTCATGCAGAAGCGCCGGTCGATGAGGAAATACTCCTGCTCGGCGCCAAGCGTAACCTCCACGTGCGCCTTCGGCTGGCCGAACTTCGCCATCAGCCGCTCGACCGACCGCGACACCGCCTGAATCGACCGCAGGAGCGGAGTCTTCATGTCGAGCGTCTCGCCGTTGAACGAGCAGAAGGCCGTCGGAATGCAGAGCGTCGCGCCGTTCGCATTGCGCTTGACGAACGCCGGCGAAGTCGGGTCCCAGGTCGTATAGCCGCGGGCCTCGAAGGTGGAGCGGAGGCCGCCGGACGGGAAGGAGCTCGCGTCCGCCTCGCCACCGATCAGGTTCCGGCCGGAGAATTTCTGGACGGCCTGCGCGGGGCCAGTCGGTTCGAGAAAGGCGTCGTGCTTCTCGGCCGTGCCGCCCGTCAGCGGCTGGAACCAGTGGGTGAAGTGGGTGGCGCCCTGCTCAAGCGCCCAGTTCTTCATGCCTTCGGCGACCGCATCGGCAATCGTCGGGTCGAGCGGCTTGCCCCTCCGCATCGTCGCCAGCAGCTTCGCCGCGACGGTCCGGGGAAGGTGCGCGCGAATCGCCCGCTCGGAGAAGACGTCCTCGCCGTAGGTGCTGAGACTCTTGTCGGTCATAAGTGGAGCGTATTATACCAAAACCCACCACTTCACCGTCGAACGTTGCTCTCACCATGGGGGACAGGCTTACCGACGGACGGGAGGGAAGTGAAGCGGTTACCACGCCACGCAGCGAGGGCGCTGCGGGTACTCTCCTGGCCAGCGCAACGGGCGACCAACACCAGTACCCGGCGTGACCTCACGCCGGGGCAAGACCCCGAACGAGGCCCGGAAACGCGGGACTCCGCTTGAGGACAAGAGCGACGAGAGGGGCGAGAGCGACGAGAGCGGGAATCGTGGGGACAGCCCCCAGCCGATATCCGCAAACATTGGCCCAACCGCGGCTTCCCGACCGGGGACAGACCCCACTTGGGACCCGTAGATATTGGCCGAAATGCGGTTTCGGCATCGGCAGCGGGGATTCCCAGTCCTCTCCGAAGCGTTAGGGAGCTTACGAAAAACCGTAAGATTTTCGCAAGGATTTCGCAAGGACTTTTTCCGCAATAATTGCGATGATATGTTCCGTCAGCGGGCGATTGGCGCCGGCCGCTTACGGAAAGGAACAGCGATATGGCAAGATCAAGAAGAGTCGAATCGAAGCGTGCAGCGAACTATCACGTCGTCTCGCGCTGCAACAACAGGAGCTTCTTTTTCGCGAACGGGAGGCTAAAGGACGAAATCGCTGACCTGCTGGTCCGGACGGCGGCGTTCTCCGGCGTCGAAATCATGGCGTCATGCCTGATGGACAACCACTTTCACCTCGTTATCCACATTCCGAAGCCGAACGAGGATGTCTCGGCAGAAGAGGTGATCCGCCGCATCGGCATCCTGAGGGGCGCCGCGCAGGCCGAGATCCTGCGCAAGCGCTGGGCAGAACTTGGCGAGGCGGCGCTCGAGTCCCGACTCGCCTCGTGGCGACGGCGCATGCAGAGCCTGCGGGAGTTCGTGAAGACGTTCAAGGAGCTGGTGAACCTCGCCTGCAAGCGAATGGACACCGAACGCACGGGCACGCTTTTCGAGGGCCGCTACCATTCGACGCTGATCGAGGGCGGACGCCATCTCGCCGCCTGCATCCGCTACGTCGAGTACAACCCGATCCGCGCCGGAATCGTTCGCCGCGCCACAGACTACCGCTGGAGCACGAAGAACGCCGGGAGAGCCAGCACGACGGGATTATGCGCAGAGGACGATTCCGGGGAGTGGCGGTGGCTGACGCGGCGTGTCCCGCAGCTGTCGCAGGGACAGGTCTTCGGCAGCGCGGCGTTCGTCCTGGCGTCGGTGACGGCCTTCGGACGATGTTTCGCAGCGAAGGTGGTCGGAGTCCGACCGGTCGTCGGGCGAGACGGCGCACCGCTGCCGATCGACGCCTGCTCGACGCACGGCTTCCGGCTGGCGGGGAGGGATTGGCAACCCGGGCGCGTTTTGCGGGCCACCGGGAGGGACGGGAGCGGTTGCTGCTAGGTTTTTCGGGGGTGAAGCGGGGTCTGTCCCTGATTGGAGGATCAGACGATTTCGTGTTTGCCACCGGCCAGGGTTTCGGCGATGTTGAGGTAGCAGCCGCGGGCGCGGTCGATGGCGTTGAGGATGTCAAGCAGCGCCAGGGCACGGAGCGGCGCCGCACCGTCCGTGCCGATGCCCAGCAGCACCGACTGCTGCGCCTCGCGCACACGCCGGCGGATGTCCACCGCGAGCCCGGCGGCGTCCGGCACCGGGCTGCCGCCCATAGCCGTCTCGCAGAATCGCAGGGAGACGTTCACGGCGTACGCAAACGCACTCAGGCGGTCCACCAGGTCCAGCACGGCCGCCTGAATTCCGTCCTCCAGCCGCGACCCGATGTCGTCGCGAATCCGGCGGCAGGCCCGGACGATCGCCGGCATCTCGTCCGAAACCGACTCCAGCTCGTCGGTGATGCGCAGCAGCGCACGCGCCTGGTCGGCGACGGCCACCGGCAGGCGCGAGGTCATGACCCGCCCCAGGAACTCCGTGATCTCGCGCTGCATGCGGTCCAGCACGGTCTCGCGGCAGAAGACGCGCTCCTCCTCCTCGCGCGTGGCCGTTCCCGCCAGGACGCCGCGCACCGACTCCAGCAGCTCGGCATCGACCGTCGACATGAAGCACACCTCGCTGAAAGCCTGGCCGCAGGCGATCTGTGGCGACAGCTTCACGTGGTGGTCGAGGTAGGAGAGATGCGGCGAATCCGCGCCGTCCGGCGCGTGGGACGGGATCAGCCACTCGACGATTCGCGCGAACGGCTCCACATAGGGCAGGAAGATCAGCGTCGTCACCACGTTGAAGCCGGTGTGGATCGCCGCCATCGGCGCGGCCGGATTCGTCGCCCACGAGGGGAAGAGCGCCTTGGCGAGCGGAATCATGACGGGAATGAAGAGCGGCATCAGCAGCACCGCGCCGGCCACGTTGAAGAGCGTGTGCGCAAGCGCCGTCCGGCGCGCCTCCGTCGTGCCTCCGAAAGCCGCCAGCCACGCGGTGACCGTGGTGCCGATGTTCATGCCGAAGACGGTCGCCGCAGCGGTCTCGAAGGTGATGATCCCCTGCACCGCCAGCGTCATGGCGATTGCCGTCGTGGCCGCCGAGGACTGCATGATGGCGGTGAAGACCAGCGAGAGGACGAAGCACTGGAGCAGCCCCCGCACGCTCCCAGCGTCCAGCGCGGCGAAGGCGGCGCGGACCGACGGGTTCGACCGGATCGGCGCGACGCCCTGATTCATCCAGTACAGCCCCATGAAGACGAAGCCGAGGCCCATCAGCGCCAGCCCCAGGTTGTGGACCGGTTCCCGCGACGAGAAGAAGAAGTAGAGGATCGAACCCAGGCCGACCACGCTCAGCCCCAGCAACCCGACGTCCGGCACATAGGCGATGAGCCAGGCCGTCGCCGTCGTGCCGATGTTCGAGCCGATGATGACGTTGATGGCCTGCGTGAGGTTCAGCAGGCCCGAAGAGACGAACCCGACCGACATCACCGTGATGATCGAGCTTGACTGCACGATCACCGTGGAGACGACGCCGGTGGCGACGCCCGCCAGGCGATGCGTCGTCGCCAGCGCCATGAACCGCTTGAGCCCGCGTCCGCTCACCGCCTGCAGTCCCTCCGAGAGCTGCTTCATGCCCATGAGGAAGGTGCCGAGTCCGCCGATGACGGTCAGCAGTGCGATTGCCGTTTCTTTCATGATGCCGTCCATTATGCTCTCCCTGCCGTCAGCGTTGCGCGCCTGACGCCATCACTATTATACGCTTTTTTCCGTTAGAATTCCGTTAGGACGGCTGGCGCCGCGGGACACGGGGTCAGGAGCGGGCCGCCGGTACCTCCGGAGGCGAGCTGGCGCGAAGCCGGACGGCGGCCGGACTTCAGACGAACTTCCGGTCGTAGAGCAGCGCCGCGTTGAGCACCACGAGCACCGAGCCGCAGTTGTGGACGAGCGCGCCCGAGACGGGGCCGAGCACGCCGAGAATCGAGCAGACGATCGCCACGGCGTTGATCGCCATCGAAATCGCGATGTTGGCCCTGATGAGCCGCACGCAGGCGACCGAGAGCCGGCGCAGGTAGGTGATCTTCGTGAGGTCGTCGGTGGTCAGCGACACGTCGGCGTATTCCTGCGCAATGTCCGTTCCCATGCCGCCCATGGCGACGCCCACGTCGGCAAGCTTGAGCGCAATCGCGTCGTTGACGCCGTCGCCCACCATCATCACCGTCTCGCCCGCGGACCGAAGCTCTTCAACGATGCGCGACTTGTCCTCGGGCAGGCACTCGTACTTGAGCTCCTCGACGCCGGCCGCGGCGGCAAAACGCCGCGCGACCTCCTCGTGGTCGCCCGAGATCATCATCGTGCGCACCCCCGTTTCCTTCAGCGCGGACACGGTTTCCCTCGCTCCCGGACGCAACGCGTCCCCCGCCTGCAGCGTGCCCGTCTTGTCGAAGAGCGCGAACGTCACCGAGCCCATCTTCTCCAGCGCCTCGCCGGACTTGACGATGACGCCGTATTTCGTCGCCTGGCCGATGGCGGCCATCACCGCCGTCGGCGTCGCCAGCGCGAGCGCGCACGGGCAGAAGACAACCATGACCGTCACGCCCCGGATAAGCGCAACGTGGACGTCACCGAGCGCCAGCCAGCAGCCGACGAACGTCAGCACCGCGACCGCCAGCGCGACCGGCACCAGGATGCCCGCCCACCTGTCCGCGATCCGCTGCATCGGCGCTTGCTTCGACTGCGCCAGGCGCACCATCTTCACCAGCTTCTGCAAGGCGCTGTCCGCGCCGACCTTCGTCGCGCGAATCACGATCTCGCCGAGCCGGTTGAGCGTTCCCGAATAGACCTCGTCGCCGATCCGCTTGGGGATTGGCGACGACTCGCCCGTCATCGAGGACTGGTCCACCGTCGTCTCGCCCTCGGTAACGACGCCGTCGACCGGAATCGTCTCGCCGTTGCGAACGATGAGGCTGTCGCCCACCTGCACGTCCTGCACCGGGATGTCGTTGAAGAAGATCCCCTGCGCGCGGCACTTCGGACAGGTCACGACCCTGCGCGCCGTCGCCGGCACGAGGGAAACGAGCGTGTGCAGCCCGCGCTTCGCCCGGCCCAGCGTCCAATCCTCGAGCTTCTCGCCGAGCGCCATGATGAACGCGACTTCGCCGGCGGCGAAGACCTGCCCGACCGCCAGGCAGGCAAGCATCGCGCAGGAGATGAGCAGCGACGAGCGGATCCGGCGGTCGTCGACCAGCGCGCGGAACGCGCTGTGGAGAATCGGCAGGCCGCAGAGGAAGACGGCGACGAAGGCAGGATCGTACCAGACGGCGTGCGCCGCGCCATGGCCGCACCCCTTCCCCGTCAGCAGGAAACTCGCCAGCAGGGAAAGCCCGCCCGCCACCAGCACGGGCCAGCTCCCGGCAAGCCCGAGCGCACGATCAACGGGAGAAACCGCTCCGGTCCCCGCATCCTCATCCGACCGACGGCCGCCGCAGCAACCCATGGCGCCTCGCCTCCTAAGCCAGCTTGCTGAAGCTCTCGATCGCCTGGGACAGCGACTCGACGGTTTCCTCGGCCTGGTCCTTCTTCATGCCGACGCGGACGCAGTGGCGGACGTGCTGGTCGAGCATCACCAGCGAGAGCTTGTGCAGACCGCCGTTGACCGCGTTGAGCTGCGTGAGGACGTCTTCGCACGCCGCGCCCGTCTCGATCATCTTCTTGATGCCGTTCAGCTGGCCGGTCAGCTTGTTCAGCCGGATCGTCAGCATTCTCGAGGTCTCTTCTGTGCTCATGCCCGCGTATTATACCATACCCTCGTCGGGTATTTCAACCGGCGCGTCAGGCCCTGGGATGCGCCGCCGCGTGCTCGTCGCACAGCCGCCCGACGGAGACGTGCGTGTAGATCTGGGTGGTGGCCAGGGAGGCGTGCCCGAGCATCTCCTGGACGGAGCGCAGGTCGGCGCCGGCGTCCAGCAGATGGGTGGCGAAGCTGTGCCGGAGCTTGTGCGGCGTCAGGTCGGCGGGCAGCCCGGCTTCGGCCAGGTAGCGCTTCATGCGCCGTTCGACGAAACGCGCGGAGAGCTTCCGGAGCCGGTCGGAGAGGAAGACGTCGGCCGAGGCGGCGGCCAGCGCCGGGTCGATTGCGCCGACTTTCGTCCGGAGCCGACCGAGCGCCGCAAGCGCGGGACGGCCGAGAACGACGAGCCGGTCCTTGCCTCCCTTGCCCGTGACGATCAGGGCGCCCCGCCCGAAGTCGATCTCGCCCCAGGTGACGGCGATCAGCTCGCGGATGCGGCATCCGGTCGAATACAGCGACTCGAACAGGGCGGTGTCGCGCAGGCTGGGATATTCGCCCAGCGTCCCCTCGCGGAAGTCGCGTTCCGGACAGGCCAGGAAGCGGCGGACGTCCTCGACCGACAGGACCTTCGGCAGCGTCTTCGCGCGCTGCGGCCCCCGCAGCAGCGCGAAGGGATTGTCGAGGATGACGCCGCCGCGCTGCAGGAAGCGGCAGAAGGAGCGCGCGGACGCGAGCTTGCGGCGGACGGTCGCGGGCCGGGCGCCGTCCTGCGCCAGCGCCAGCAGGAAGTTCCGGGCATCGCCCTCGTCCAGCTCCCGCCATGGATACGGCGGTTCCGCCGCCTCGCCCCATTTCGCCGCGACGAGCTGCGCCAGATCGGAGGCGTAGCCCGCCAGCGTGTTCCCGGCGACGCCGCGCTCCGCCCGGAGCCCGAGCAGGAAGCGCGTCAGCTCCGGATCGGCGGCCGCCAGCCTACTTGGCCGAAGCGGCATCGTCCTTCCCCTGGCCGAGCGCGGCCAACCGCCGCTCGTAGTCGGGAATCTTGTCCTTGTAGACCGCCGCCACGCGCTTCAGCGCGGCAATCTGGCGGACGGACAGCGAATGCCGGCGGGAATACTGGTCGGCCAGCGACCGGACGAATTCGCGGTCGTCGTAGGTCTTCTTGCCCTTCCTAGCCGCAGGGCGCCATTCAGTCAGCCCGTCGAACAGGGACAACAGGCCCAGGACGGCCGGATCCGCCTCGTGCTCGGCGAAGCCGCCGGGCACGAACTCGGCCAGCCGCTCCCGGATGCTCCCGCAGTCGGGCAGTTCGCCCGCGTTCTCGCCGACGGCCTTGGCCAGGATGCCGAACTGCTTGAGCGAGAGCGACTTGCCGCGGTCGTACTGCTCGTGGAGCGACTTGAGGAACGGATTGTCCGTCATGCCGCCGATGCGGTCCATCGTGTCGAAGCAGAATTTGACGAGGACCGGATCCGCCTTCTGCGCGATCGACGCCCCGGCCCCAAGCCCGGCCTCCTTGAGCCGGTCTTCGCAGGACGGAATCTGGTCCGCATACTGCACGGCCATCTTGATCAGGAACTCCAGCTGCCGCGCGGACAGCGGCCGCGTTCCCGCGTCCGCCTGCGCCTTCACGCTCGCCACGAACGCCTTGTCGTCGTAGATGCGCCGGCCGATCTTCTTGGCGGGCTTCCAGTCGCGCACCTGGTCGAGCAGCCCGAACACGAAATCGAACTTGGCGCGGTCCGGCGGCGGTTCGGCGCAGCCGCCGATGTCCTGCAGGAACTTCGCGTAGAACTCGGACAGCATCTGGTTCATCGGCTCGCCGTGCGCCTCGACCTTGTCAAGCTCGGCCTCCATCTTCGCCGTATAGCCGACGCTGAAGAGGTCGTCGAGCTTCCGGACCAGCCAGTCGCAGACCAGCACGCCCCGTTCCAGCGGCACCAACTTCCGCTTCACGGTCTTCGCGTATTCGCGCGCCTTCAGCGTCTCGATCGTCGCCGCGTAGGTCGAGGGGCGGCCGACGCCGTTCTCCTCCAGCGCCCGGATGAGGCTGGCCTCGGAGTAGTGGGACGGCCCCTTGGTCTGCTTCTCCTCGGAAAGCCAGCGGACGGCCTCCAGCGGCTCGCCCGCCCTGACCTGCGGCAGGTAGGCGACTTCGTCGGAATCCTCGTCCTCCTCGCCGTCGGGCTTCGCCTTCTTCAGGGAGAGCTTCATGACCTTGAGGAAGCCCTCGAAGTCGACGGAGGTGGCCGACGCCGTGAAGAGGTAGTCGTGGATCAGCCCCGGCTTGCAGGCCCGGATCGACACCGTCCGCACGGTCGTCTGCGCATCGGCCATCTGGCTGGCCACGAAACGGCGCCAGATGAGATCGTAAAGCTTGAGTTCCGCCGCGTCCAGCTGCGCCGTCTGCGGCGTCAGGCCGATTTCCGTCGGTCGGATCGCCTCGTGCGCGCCCTGCGCGTCGGCCTTGGAGCGGAAGACGTTCGGCCGCTTCGGGCAGTAGTCCTCGCCGTAGGCGGAGACGACGTAGTCCCGGGCCGCCGCGCGCGCCTGTTCGGAGACGCTGACGGAGTCCGTTCGCATATAGGTGATGCGCCCCTGCTCGTACAGGGACTGCGCCAGCTGCATGGTCCGTCCCGGCGAGAAGCCGAGCACGCTCGACGCCGACTGCTGCAGGGTTGAGGTCGTGAACGGCGGCAGCGCATGGCGGACCTTCGGCTGGGCCTTGACGTCGACGACCTCAAGGCCGGCGCCGGACAGGTCCAGCAGGACATTGTTCGCAGCCTCCTGGTTCCGCAGGTCGGGCTTCTTGCCGTCCATCCGCGCCAGTCGGGCGACGAACGAGCGCTCGCACGACGGCTTGCGCGCGTCAACGCCCATCAGGAAATAGGTCTCCGGCTTGAAGTTGTCGATTTCGCGCTGCCGCTCGACGAGCAGCCGGAGCGCGACGGACTGCACGCGCCCGGCGGAGAGCGAGCGGTTGTTCGCGCAGCTGATGTTCTTCCAGAGCAGCGGCGACACCTTGTAGCCGACGATGCGGTCGAGGATGCGCCGCGCCTGCTGGGCGTCCACCAGCGGCATGTTGATGTCGCGCGGCTCGGCTACGGCCTTCAGGACGGCCGGCCGGGTGATCTCGTTGTAGGTGACGCGGCGGAACGGCCGGTCGCCGGCCCCCGGCCCGAGCACTTCGCGCAGATGCCAGGCGATGGCCTCGCCCTCGCGGTCGGGATCGCTCGCCAGATACACTTCGGACGCCGCCGCGACGGCGGTCTTCAGCTCCGAGACGACCTTCGCCTTCCCCTCCGAGACGACGTAGGTGGGGACGAACTCCCAGGCGCCCGGCCCCTTCTCGACGACCTTGATCGCCCCCGACTCCTTGGGCAAGTCACGGATGTGGCCGACCGACGACTTGACCACGAAGTCGGCGCCCAGGTATTTCCCGATCGTCTTGGCCTTGGCGGGCGACTCCACGATCAGCAGCTTCTTTCCCATCTTCCCTATCTCCCCAGCAGTCCCTTGATGCCGTCACGGGCGGTTCCGGAGGTCGGTGCCGTGATCCACGCCTCCTGGACCTCCACCTGGCGCGTGCCGGTCCAGAACTTGATCTTCTTCCCGCGGACGATCTGCGCACCGCCCTTCGCCTCCTCGCGCACTTCGGCCGGCGTCGTCTCCGAAGCCGTGAGCACGACCATGCCGGACTGGCGGTAATAGGAGGCCTTCTCACCGTAGGCGCGCTTCGTGCCGTTCGTCATCGCGACATGGCCGATGGCGACGACCCGCTCAAGCGCATTGGTCCCGTCCATGAAGACATAGGCCCGGTCGGCGTGCAGCTGGTACTCCGCATCGTCAACAGCCACCCGGTCGCTGAAGTAGGCGTAACCCTCCTTGTGGTCATAGTAGGCGCTCCCGGAGGTGATCCGCGCCGTTCCGCCGACAACCGACCCCGTTGCGGCAAACAGTATCGCCAGAAGTAAACTCATGCCCCATATTATATCACAAATGGAGAAGATATTTTGCAATGGTGCGATAGGGCTGGTTGGATGGGATGGGATGGGCTTGCAATGGTGCGATAGGGCTTACTGGGCTTGCAATGGTGTGACAGGGCTTACTGGGCTTGCAATGGTGCGACAGGGCTTACTGGGCTTGCAAACGGCTGATCCCTCTACCCGTTTTCGCGTTCTCCTTGGATAGCGGATGCGCGACTTGCAGGCGCGAATCTGATCGAATAGTACCCGGCGCGCCCTCGCGCCGTGGCCCTCGCCAAGCAGCGAATCGTGGGGGTCATGCGGGGTCTGTCCCCACGATTTCCCCGCGATTTGAAATGAAAATTCTATGCGGAAATATTGGTTGTGCTGGGTCCCCGCGTTTCAACTGTCCTCGTTCGGGGGCTTGCCCCGGCGTGAGGTCACGCCGGGTACTCGGCTGGGAGGGCGGGTCAGCAGAGTACCCGCAGCGCCCTCGCTACGGGGCGTGGCAACAGCCACCGGGTACTGGGCTGGGGCCTCAAGTGGGGTCAGTCCCCGACTCACACCTCCACTCTCGTCGCTCTCGCCCCTCTCGTCTCTCTTGTCCTCAAGCGAGGGTCACCCAACTTCACCCAATGTTTATCGGCCTCAAACGGGGTCTGTCCCCGACCTCACGGGACGCGTTCGTGGGCTTGCCCCGGCGTGAGGTCACGCCGGGTACTATACTATAAGGGAGGGCTGGCCAGCAGAGTACCCGCAGCGCCCTCGCTGCGGGGCGTGGTAACAGCCGCCAGGTACTGGGCTGGGCCTCAAACGGGGTCTGTCCCCAGCCTCAACGGGGTCTGTCCCCCACATCACTTCCTTGGAAATCTGTGGTCAGGCGGGGTCTGTCCCCGCGATTTATGGGGTCGTGCGGGGGTTGTCCCCGAACTTTGATGGGGTCATCGGGGTCTGTCCCCGAACTTTGCGTGGAGTTTCCGGCGCCAAACGAACGAATACAGCTCGTTTGGCGCCCGCGAACATTGGGCTGGCCGGAGTTCAGCTACGATGCCTACCAATGGTAGTAGCGATACGGGTCGTCTTCCTGGATGGGAACGTCGGCATAGAGAATCATCGTATTGCCGCGGCGGAAGCCGAGATTGCCCATCAGCCGCGAAAGCATGAATTGGGCATGGCGCTTGGAGGTTCTCAGGTATGGACGAAGCTCGTCGTTGATCTTCCACGGCGGCACTTGCCAGAACACGAGCCGGCCTTTCCCATATTCAACGACTTTAATGAAGTCGTTGCTGCTGTCGTCGGTATCGGCGAATGCGGTATAGTCCATGAGCCCGTGCCAGGCCCAATCGGCGTTCGACAGGCCGTTGAGTTCCGGCGGCAGGCGCTCGATCCGCGAATACGATCCCGCCTTCTTCGCGACGGTTTTGAGCGGCACCGGCGACCACTCCTTGATTTCGTCGCCGTCAAGCCCGAGCATGAGGGCGTTGGCGCCGTTCTTGACCGCGTCGAAGAAGCAATCCGGGCTCTTGCCGCAGCCGGTGGAAACCACGAACAGATTGAGATTGGTCCGGGTCAGATCCTGATCGACGAGCCAGTGCATTCGCGGCGAATAGACGCTCGTCGCATAAGCCTGCATGCCGAATGCCGCGGCACTTCCGCGTTCGCGCGGCAGCGACGGCAAAGCGCCGCAAGCCAACTGCCGCAGCAGCGCATCCGCCGCGACATCGTGCTCGGTCCGTCCCGTCACGTCCAGCTGGCAGAACACGACCGAACCGCCACCGAACCGCCACTCTAAGAGCGGCGAATACTGCAAATCGAAGCCGCCGTCCACAAGCGGCGCCCAATCGCCGTAGGATGGCTTTTCCATGATTACGCTCGCGACCGCGCCGCGGAAACCGTTGCGCCAGACGCGCGAGCCGCCATAGCCGGCGAACGTATCCCGATCGGCGCCGGTCTCGGCGGGCGAAAGCTTGGTGTACGCCCTTTCAAGCGTCGATTCTCCCGCCCAGTCGCGCATCAAGCCCTCCTTCAACAAGGCAGCGAACTCCTTTGTCGCATAACGCGGGAAGACGTTGCGAAGTCCGTAGCACTGGACCCTGAAGCCGATGTCTTCCAGAAGCGCCTTGTCCTGTTCGAAGACAACGACGCGGCCACCGTTCTTGCAGACATGGGGAATCACCGTATCCTTGAACAATTCCTTGGTGAGCGATTGTCTGCCAATCACCAGCCGTTCATGCTTCGCCGGTTGGACATTCTCCTTGTATGGAATGCCAAGTCGCGCGAATTCCTGCTTGGTAAGGCCTTTTTCATCGACAAGAACGACATCGACGAGCTTTTTCGGCTGATAACCGAAGACGCTTATTTCAAACTCGTCCGTCTGGACGACATGCTGGCCGAAATCGAAGGTCGCGACGATGTTGTAGTCGCCGTCTTGCTCCGGCGCCTTCAACGTGACCGGAACCAGCGTCTTGGTTCCCGGCTTTATGGCGACCTTGCCGCTTTGGCTCTCGCCGTTGAAGACAACTCGCCAAGCGATGTTCGCCGCGCGACGGCGGTCGTTCAGGATGACGAGGTTCTTCCTGAACGTTTCGCCGCGCTTGAAGAGGTGGCGCTTGTCGGTGAACTTCGCGTCGCCGCCGATCCAGGCGCACTCGGGCATATTCCAGCGCTGAAAGACTTTCCCGTCGGCGGAAGGTTCGTAATAGGGGGCCTGTCCCCAGCCGTAGTAGAGCGCGTCCGGCACGATTCCCGGCCTTTTGCGCTGCTCCGAAAGCGCGACGGGAACCGAAGTCGCGCCGACGGCGCGGAACAAGCCGCCCTGGTCCCAGGGCAGGTTGGCGGTTATTCCCCAAGCGCGCATCGAACGCCAGTTGTCGGCCTGAAAGAGCGCCTGGACGCCGTTGTAGTTGTTAGTCAATCTGCCGCAGAGACCACTGAGACTACCCCAGCGGAAACCGCGCGGATTTTGCCACAGCTTCTCCTCCTGTTCGAGACAATAGCGCGTCGCTTCATCCGCCTCGTATGCCGCATCGCCGCGAAACGCCGCGGCGTGCTCGGACGCCCAGAGCGACATGAAGCCGCTGGCGCTCCAAATGAAGATGGGACCGCGATAACTCGACCAGGACGAGACGTGGGGCTGCCCCCACTCGACGAAAAAGAGGGGTTTGACGCCGACCGTCGCCCAATGCTCGAGCCATTCGCTGCGCTCCTGGATCGGCGACCAGTTCAGATAGCAGTTTACGCAGTGGAATTCGTCGAGATTGCCGCTTTCGTGGTGGTAGCACGGACGCGCCACGTCCAATTCACGGATTATCTGGTGGCAGATGCGCGCGTGGCGGCGGTTGTTGGTGTTGTGTTCCTTGGGCAGTTCGTAGAGTCCGTCGATGCGCTGGGGGTGTCCAGCGCCGAGATAACCGGCGGCATTGTGGCTCGTGGCATAGAGAAAGACCGAGGGGTGGCGCCGCGCAAGGCGCATTATCTTCCGCGTGTCTTCGCGGTAGCTCGCCTGCCCTTCCGGAGTGTCGAGCGCGGCGTAATCCTTGAAATGCGGCAGCGTGAAGCAGTAGGCGAAGCCGGCGTCGTCGGAAGCGTCGAGCATGGAACCCGGCGAAGCCATCGCGCCGGCGTTGAAGCTGTAGTTGCCGGCGATCATCGCGTTGAAACCGGCGGAAAGCGCGCCGCGGCACTTCATCAGCGCATTGCTGTAGCTCGTCAGGTTCCAGTTCCAGTTCTGCGTATCGTCGTAAAGCGCGCGCAAATGGACCGGCGTCCCGTTCAGGAGCAGGTCGCGTCCTGCCAGCTTGAGCTCTCGAAAGCCGAAGGTGAACGGCACCGTTTCATCAAGCAAATTGCCCTCCCTATAAAGCGAAAGCTTGCAGGCGTAGCGGTTGCGCGGCGTGTCGATATCCCAGAGCCGCGCATCGTTCCACGCGGCGGTCGCGGTGAGGACGCCGTTCTTCACGGTTGCCGGCGCCTTGAACGTCTTTTTGTCCTTGCCGTCGAGCGAAACGACGACGGCCTTGACCGAATATTCTCCATCCTCGTCGAGATTGACGGTCTCCGCCTTGAAGGCGATCTCGCCCTTCTCCACGCTCGTCTCCGCCCAGGCGAAGTCGAGCCGCGCTTGCTTCGGCATGAGGTCGAGCCACACGTCGGCGGTGATTCCCTTGAACTTGACCTCGCGCTTGCGCTGCACCTTGCGGCGCGACTCGTTGTATTCCTCGATTATTCCATCCAGGTTGGCGTCCACCATAATGGCGAAATCGTGTTTGCCGCCGGGCGTCACGAAGTCCGTCACGTCAATTTCGGAATCCGGGAAGGTGATGGTTCCGGCCTTCCTGCCGTCGACGAAGAGCTGCGCGGCGGCGCCGATCATGTCGAACGTGAAGACGACGCGCTTGTCCCGAGCCGCTTCAGGAATGGTGAAACTGCGGCCGTACCAAGCGCAATCCTTGATGAATTTCGCACACTCTTCCTTGTGATCGACAAACCAGGGCGCGAGAATCGTGGTCGCCTTGAAGGGCTTGCCGCCGTTCGCCCAGACGGATGGCACCTTCGCCCAGCCCCACAAATCGCCGGCGGCGGGCGCGGAGCCCTTCGGGTCGTCCGTCATGCACGGGCGGCACCGCCACAATCCATTGAGCGAATAGCGCCAACGCGTGGCGCTTGCCGTCTTGTAGGCGCCGTCGAGCGACTCCGGATCGTCGAAGCCGTCGGGAAGCGCGGCGTTCTCGCGCGTCGCCGGCCGGTCGCGCGTCACCACGAGCGAGACATTGCGAAACTTTACCGTTCCGTTGCCGGCCAGATTGCAGAGCGACAGGCTCAGGCGGACGACGTTGGTCGGTATCCGATAAGTCTCGTCCACCTTGCGCCAAGGCGTGGTGCCGGTCCAGCCGTGGTTGTTCGGCCAAGGGCAGACGGTCTTGCCGTCCTTGTCCTTCCACTCCATGGAAAAGCGCGCGGTCTGCCAGTCTTGCTTGCCCGGCTTGACACCCTCGGTCATCATTTCGCCGGTGAGCCTGAACTCGCGCCACAGGGGATTGAGCTCGAAGGTCCGGGAACACGCAGCGCCCGGCCGGTCGAGAATCAATTCGCCGTTCTCGATCCGGGCCGCCTTGGTGGCGGCGGAGAAATCGCCGCTCTTCCAGAGCACTATGGGCGCGGCGGAGACGTCAATCGCCAGCGCCCCGAACAACAACAGGCAACTCGCCGTTCTCATGTTTTCAATCACGCCCTTACCTGATGATCAGTCGCAAGCCGTTCCGGTCGACAAGATAAACGCCGTCTGCGCACTCCTTCACCCCCCAATGGATTGCTCGCGTCGTCTCGCCGGTGATGAACCGGTTGGCGGGCTTGACGCTCTCGTTCGCCCAGGCGAGAATCTTGATCGAGGAAAGTCCTGACGCCCTGAGCGCGGCGTCGGCGTCGGCATCGACATTGACCTCCACGTCGGGATGGTCGTCGCCGAACGACAGACTGGCGCTCTCGGTCACCGTCAGCGGCTTTTCGGGCGCAATGTCGCCCTGGCGCAGCCGCCACACCGGCTCGGCGACATGGACCGCTCCGTTCACGATCGACGGCGAACCGATCAGCAAAGGAAGTTCGAAGGCGGAATCGCTCGCGTGGTTGACGTCGAATACGGTGCCGGCGGCGAAAGCGACGCCCCCATGGAAAAACGTACTCTGGGAACTCCCGACCGCATCACGGCGAAAGAGCGAACCGTCGCCCGGGTCTTGCAGCTTGACATAATTCGCGCTGTTGGTGGTGCAACGCCCCTCCCAGTCGACGCCAATGCCGAAGTTCGCGGGCCAAGTGGCATAAATCGCGTTGCCGTCCTCGTCCGTCCCTACATTGACTTTCTGACCCCAGGGACCGCGAGAAGCATCCCATCCGTTCCTCATCGCAATTGTCACTTTATGCCAACCGGCTTTCATCGTGAAAGCGGGCGCGATGGCAAACCGCGTCCAATTACCGACTTTCACCGTGCCGGCGAGATCGGAAGAATTATCATTGAAACTGGCTACTGTCGTGCCATCGATTTTTATCACGCAGACTCTGGCGATGCTCGTCAAGAAATTGAATTTGACATCCGTCCCTTCCTCGCCGGGGATTCGCATATACCCTTGATACACAAACCGCTGAGCATACGAAGGGTCGCCGTTTGCCCCCGAGCCACCATACGGCCAGCCACTATAGGCATAAGTAAGCTTCTCATCGACGCCAAGACAAGTCTCCTCGTCAAGGTCATACGATGATGCCTGCTTCCACCACCAGTAGAGCCCGGAGTTGGCCCTCGCCACTTCGGCGAGTTTCAGCGTCCCGCCGTTGACTTCCGCCAAGCCTTCGAATGACATCGACGGCAACAGCGACAGCGTTCCCGCTCCATTCTTGACCAGCGATTTGGCGCTGACCTGGTCCAACTTGTTGGAATTGCTGATGATCCCGCCATCCTCCACCATGATTGGCGGCAAATCGTATCGGCTGATGGTATCGACTTGCTTGTTGGCCGTATCCCATATTGTGGAAGCATTCAGTATGAGCATGGCGTTTTGCAGCTTCACTGCGCCGCCATTCGCGGGAAGCGCCCCGTTGCCAAGCAGTGCCAGACCGCCTTTGAACTCGGTGTCGCTTGCTTTCGTTCCCGCGATGCTCACGCCGCCGGCGAAGGTGTTGTTCGTATTGGAGAGCAGGAGATAGCCGCTGCCGCTCGACCATACGAACCCCTTTTCGCCGGAAGCAACGCCATCGAACGCAATGCCGGTATTTCCGGTATTTCCATTAAACAGCAGTTTCACATCTCCGTTTAGCCTTACATTGCCTTGGAACCGATTGCGGTCGGCAGAGTCGTTTGTCATATATTGATTCAGGTACGGTTTGCCGATTGTCGCCTCCAAAGCAGAAGCGCCGGCAAATTCGATCGTAGCGTAATTCGCTTTCCTGTTTGGCGTTCCCCAGTTATAGCACTGGATGGTCGAATCTTTTATCTTCCAGACTGCATCTGTCATCGGAAAAGTCGCATCGCTGAGAAACAATCGCGCTTGGTCGAGGCTAATGTCTCCAGCCGGATCGTCGCACCCCCCAAGCTCAACCATGCCAAGATTGGTTTTGGGCAGAACCTTTATCGAATGTCCGTTCATGGTCAAAATGGCATATCTGAATTGCACTCTCCCCCCATTGAGCGTGGTGTCTCCGGTCAATTCGATCTGACGGGCGAGGTTTTGGCACTCGCTCTCGTTGAATATCGCGCCCTGGCCTTGATAGCCATCTCCTTCCAGATAAAGCTTCATGTTCAAGGGAATGGAGGGAAAGCCGCCGGTAGACGACCATGTAGTCGGAGCGCCAACCTTGTTGTGCAAGGTGCCGGTCCCGTCAATCTTCAATTCGCGCACCGTCGAATCCTCGACGCCGAGTCCCCCGTGCGTTTCATAGCGGAACATGCCGTTGGAAATGCGGATATTGCCGGTAAAGTTGGTGAAAGCCTCATTGCCGACGACCGTTCCTTCGCCGGTAAGGTAAAGGCACTTGCCGCCGAGGGTGGTGGCATCCTCTTCCGTGAGCGTGTAGGTCTCGCTTGCGGCGACTTGCAGTTCGTTGGTCAAGTCGCCGTAAACCCACGTTTCGGCATTTGCGCCGGTCCCCATCGCCACGGCCAAAACCATAGCCAACGCCGACTTGTCCACACTTTTAGCAGTCTTGTCTTTCATTAGATGCCTCCATGATTGGCCATTCGAGGTTTGCGAATCATCGGCAAGGCAAAGTGTGCTTTGCTTCGATCTTGCAGTGTTCGCACCCACCTCCTCCATCTTTTACAACTGCTATTATACCCCCCCCCCCCCCCCCCCCGCCC
>JBJEWA010000043.1:0-3754 GCA_051884805.1 Kiritimatiellia bacterium
GCGGTAATTGCGATTATTTCGCGATTACCCTTGGTTTTCTTGCAATTATTTGCTATGATGTCTGCCTGAAAGCAAGAGCTTGCGTCAATGCTTTGGAAAATTTTTTCCTTGTGACATCCAATTCCCCCTGCAGTCACCCGACTAGGCGAAAAATCGCACCCGGTCTCTACCGCCGCTCGTCCGCCCCTTCCGCCAGCAGGCCGAGGGCGTGCGCCACGGCCTGCGCGCGCACCTGCGCGCGGTCGCCGCCGAACCGGCGTTGCTCCGTGCGCGTTCCCGCCGCCGTCGCCAGGCCGAACCAGACGAGACCGACCGGCTTCGCGTCGCTGCCGCCGTCCGGACCGGCGACGCCGGTGACCGCCACGGCCAGGTCGGCCTGCAGGAGACGGCGCACGCCGGCGGCCATCTGCGCCGCCGTCTCGGCGGACACGGCGCCGACCGTCGCCAGCGTCTCGGTCGCGACGCCGAGTACGCGCTCCTTCACCGCGTTCGCATAGCTGATGACGCCGCCGGCGAAGACGGCGCTCGACCCCGGGACCGCCGTAATCGCGCTGCCGACGCCCCCGCCCGTGCAGCTCTCGGCCGTCGCGCACGTCAGCCCCCGCGCCCGCAGCAACGCCACCAGCTTCTCCGCCGTCATGTCAGTTCCTTTCCGCCAGATAGACGTAGACCGGACGCGTCGCCGTCAGGACGAGGCGCGTCGCCGTCGTGCGATTCAGCGTCGCACAGTAAAGATTGCGGAAGCGCACGCCGTCCAGCGGCCATTCGAGCCCCCGCGAGGTCATGCGCGTCCGCGGGTCGGTCGCGAAGACCGACACGGGCGCGCCCTTCGCCACCGCCAGCGCCGCCCGCCCGCAGACCGGCACGAACCGCCCGTAGTCCGTCACCGTCTCCACGCCGTACGCGAGCGCCCGGAAGACGTTTCCGAGCGTGTGGTCCTCGCGCCTGCCCGTCGCGCCGACGACGACGGGATGCCTCCAGCCGCGCAGCGCACAGCAGACCAGCGCCTTCTCCAGATCGTTCGTCTCCTGATCGGTGCAGCGGACCAGGTCGGGACGGCGCCCGGCGGCCACAGCCGCGCACCGTCCCGAGCCGGGCGCCCGGCACTTCAGGCTGTCAAAGTCGCCGACGATGACGTCCGGCCACCGGCGGAAGCGGCGGCGATAGGCGGCGGCGGCGGAGTCGCAGGCGACGACGTGCGCCGCCCCGGCGAGCAGCCGCCAGGCCGCGCCGCCCCGGCGCGGGAAGTCGCCAGCCGCCAGAATGACCGTCTCGCCCCGCGTCCGGCTCATCCGCCCACGATTCCCCATTCGCGCAACGGCTCGACGGGCAGCCCCATGATGTTCTCGCTCGTGCCGGTCCAGCGCTCGACCAGCAGCTCGCCGCTCTCGTCGATGTCGTAGGCGCCGGCGCGGTCGAGCGGATTCACCCGCGCGACATACGCGGCGATGTCCGCTTCGGACAGGCGGCGAAACGTGACGTCCGAGCGCACGACCTTCGCCTCGCCGTTGTAGGCGACGCCGGTGAACACCGTATGCGTCCGCCCGCTCAGCTCGCGCAGGAAGACCTTCGCCTCCGCCAGGTCGCGCGGCTTGCCGTAGATCCTGCCGTCCAGCCAGACGATCGTATCGGCGCTCAGGACGCCGCCGCCGGACTGCCGCGCCGCCGCCTTCAGGGCGGCGCCCTTCGCGAGCGCGTTTTCCCGCACCGTGCGCTCGGGATCGCCCGGATAGCTTACCTCCGGCGCGTCGCTTTTGCGGACTTCAAACGCAACGCCCAGCTGCCGCAGGATCTTCGCCCGTCGCGGGCTGCCGCTCGCCAGAATCAGCATCGGTCATACTCCTGCATCAGCTGCGCCAGCATGGCAACCGTCGCGGTGTCCGTCCGCAGGATGCGCGGACCGAGCGAACGGCGCGCAAAGCCGTGCGCCGCCAAAAGCGCGACTTCCTCGTCCGTCCAGCCGCCCTCGGGCCCGATGGCGAGCAGCGGCGCGCCGGAGCCGGACGCCGCCGCCGGGCGGGCGCCGCCGGACGCAACATGCGGATGGGCGACGATCCGGACCGAAGCGGGGAAAAGCGCGTCGAGTTCGTCGGTGACGAACCGGCGGAAGTTCCGGCGCATCGCCAGCGTCGGCAAGATCGACGTGCCGGCCTGCATCAGGCCGTCGATCAGCAGCGGACGGTGGTGCTCGGGTTTAAGCAGCGTCGCGCCCCAGAAGGCCTTTTCGACCTTCTCCGCGCCCACGAGCAGGATGCGCCCGACGCCCATCGCCGCCAGCTGCGGCAGCAGGCGTTTCAGCACGCGCGGGCGCGGCGGCGCGAGCAGCAGGTCGATCCACGGCCGGCGGCTCCTCACCGTATGCGCACACCGAACCGTGACGCGCGGCCCGTCCGGCCCGCCGGGTCCGCCAATTCCAACGATCTCCGCCGTGCCGACCGGCCCGTCGATCTCGCCCGTCTTCAGGACCTGCCCGACGGTGCCGTGCAGCACCCCCAGCACGTGCTCGGCCCGCACGCCGCCGAAGGTCGCGAGGCCGCCCTGGATTTCCTCCCGCTCGAAGAGAATGCGGTTCACGCCCGCCTCCGGATGTCCGCACCGAGATCGCCCAGCGAATTCTCGACCGAGACGTAGCCGCGATCGACGGACTCGGCGTTCTGAATCGTCGTCTCGCCCCGGGCGCACAGGGCGGCGATGACCAGGGCGATGCCCGCCCGGATGTCCGGCGAAGTGACCGTCCCGCCGACCAGGGCGGACGGGCCGGTGACGACGACGCGGTGCGGATCGCACTGGACGATCTTCGCGCCCAGCTGCCGCAGGTGATCGACGAAGTAAAGTCGGCTTTCGAACATCTTCTCGAAGAAGAGACAGGTGCCGCGGGACTGCGTCGCCAGGACGATCAGGATCGACATGAGGTCGGACGGGAAGGCCGGCCAGGTGCCGTCGGCAATCGAGGGAATCGCGTCGCCGAGGTCGTATTTCATCTTCAGGCGCTTCTTCGGGACGTAGTGCAGCGTCCCCTTCGCCGCGTCGATCGACCAGGTGACGCCGAAGCGCGCAAAGGCTCCGGCCAGGACGGCGAACGGCCCGGGCTCGATGCCGGTCAGCGTCAGCTCGCCGCCGGTGACGGCCGCCGCCGCGATGTAGCTGCCGGCCTCGATGTAGTCGCAGCCGACGCGCACCTCGCACCCGTGCAGCGACTCGACGCCGTCGACGACGATGAGGTTCGTGCCGGCGCCCTGCACCTTCGCCCCCATCGCGTTCAGCATCGCGGCGAGGTCGGCGACGTGCGGCTCGCAGGCCGCGTTGTAGATCTCGGTCCGGCCCTTCGCGAGCACGGCCGCCATCAGGATGTTCTCGGTCGCCGTGACGGACGCCTCGTCGAGGAGGATGCGCGCGCCCTTCAGCGCCCCGCGCAGGCAGAGCGCCTTGCGCCCGGCCGACGCCTTCGCGCCCAGCGCGCGGAAGCCGGCGAAGTGCGTGTCCAGCCGGCGGTGTCCGATCGCATCGCCGCCCGGCGGCGGCAGGGAGACGCGCCCGAGCCGCGCCAGCAGGGGGCCGGCGAACAGGAAGCTCGTGCGGATCCGCGCGGCCAGCGCCGGATCGATCCGCGCCGTCACGGGCTTCCGGGCGGTCAGCGTGACCGTGGTCGCCTTCAGGTCGCGGACGACCCTGACGCCGAAGCTCTTCGCCACCTCCAGCATCAGCGCGACGTCCGCAATCTCGGGCAGGTTGGCGATCGTCACCGGCTCCGCCG
>JBJEWA010000044.1:0-16738 GCA_051884805.1 Kiritimatiellia bacterium
CAACAGGAGTACAAGCTGGGATGAGTTACTGTGTCAATAATACTGTATCAATAAGGTCAGACCCTTTTCTCTATTTCAGCGTCGAATAGGAGTGGAGGAAACGAGATGGCCGCCGGCCTCGAGGGTTCCGCCCTCGGGCAGCGGCAATTCTTTTTCCCCGAAATTGACCGTCACGACGGTTCCGTCGGCAAAGACCGTCCTTTGCAGCATGCGGTCCGGCGAAAGTATTTCGTGGTTCAGCATTTCGCTCTTGCCGGTCCGGCGGGCGACGGGCGAGGTCATGCGATAGCTCTGGACGAAACGGTCTTTGAGCCGCTCCCAGTCGCGCTCGAGGTAGTAATACATTCCCATCGTGCCGTAGAGCACGTTGAAGAGATCGCGCTTGTCCCAGAGAGACGGCAGTTTGTTGTTGTAGTCGCCCCAATACCAATGGGCGCAGACGCAATCGTGGTACACGAGCTCCCACAGCGGCAGACGGTATGCCGCGCCGACCTGGAATTTCGCCACGCGAGGCGGCACATTGGTCCAGATCTGCTCCAAGTGGCGTCCGGAATCCGGCACGCGGTAGTTGCCGAGCGAAAGCATCCCCTCGAAATAGTCGCAGTAGGGAACCGCCGCGTCATGGCCGGTTTCGCTGCCGACGACGAGACCGAAATCGTCGCCCAGGAGCCTCAGCAGATCCATGCGCCACGTTTTGCTGTCGGTGCGCGTCATCGGGTGGGCGGGATTGTAGCAGGTGTCCCAGCCGGAGGCGGTCGTCACGTCGATGAAGCGAGTATTGTAAGGATGGGTCGCCAGTTCCTTCGTGACGTGGTCGCGGCAGTATTTGCCGGAGACCGCATCGCACATGCAGGCGCAATACGTCCAGGTTCCGTCCTTCGCCTTCACCGGCCAGGCCTTGCGCCAGTCGTTGGGGTCGGCGCTGTTCCATGCAACGCCTTCGGGCCAGGCGTCGGTGTTGGCACCCGTCGTCCAGCCGAGTTTCTTCAACTGCTCGGGATGGTAGATGTCGCGATAGACGTCGTAGCGGCTGACGAGAACGCCATCCATTTTCGCCAACTCGGCGACGGCCGCCGCGCTGCCGCGGTTGCTCCACAGAAAACGATCGATTCCAGCTTCCTTCAGTTTCCTAGCGTATTCCACCGTCTTGCCCGTTCTGCACCAGATGTTTGGCGCGCCGAGCAGACGATCCACCAGCGGACGCTCCTTTTCTTTTTCGGCGAACGTCTTCAGTCTGCCTTGGCTCTTCGCCCAGGCGCGATACCGCTTGGCCATCGCGACATAGCCGCCCTTGTCGAAGAACACGAGGCGGACGCGGCGCGGATAACCGAAGGCGCCGTTTTGCGGTTCCCAGCAGACGCCCGGCGAAATCGCCGCGCCTTTGCGCGGCGGAGCGAAGACCGCCGCGGCATCGTCCGCGGTTTCGATTATCGCCATGTAGCCATCCTGTCGCGGCGATTTGTCGTCCTGCACACCGAAGAAGCTCATGCAGATGCCGTGTCCGGAATAGCCCGCGAGACTGTGCGGAATGCCGTCCGGGTCTTCCGCCGGATACGAGATGCCCTCGTTCATGGGAACGATCAGCCTGTCGCCGGCGCGCGTCTCGAAGGCGTTCGGGTAATGGAGCGAGGCGCCCATCTCGCCTTCGCCCGTCACCGTGACCAGGACCTCCGGAAGGGCGGGCAGCGGCGAAACGAATGCCTGGCGCCTGCGAAGCGAGAAAGTCTCGATGAAATCGACTCGAATGGTTCTCGCGGTCTTTGCGATGCCGGTCACCGCGAGATTGGCGCGCTTGCCGCTTTGCCACAGTCTGCCGGTGCGGAGATCCTTGACCGAGAGCGACGCGTCGTCGCCGGAGACGGTGACTTCGAGCGCTTCGGTCCGGATCGTCGCATTCTTCGCGGCGTCCGGCGGCGGCATCATGTTGCCGAGCGGCTCGACCTCGAAGCCGGTGACGACGAGCGACGTCTCTCCGCGTCCCACGATGCGCGGCGTGATCGCCGCGGCGTTCGGTGGAACCATGAATCTGGTCTCCGCGATTTCTCCCGCCCGGACGGTGCGCGCGCCGTAGTTCCATTCGATTACGGACCCGCCGGCGTCCAGGACGACCGCGGATACGGTGTAGGTGCCGCTCTTCGTGTTCGAAGGCAGCGCTTCCGAAGAAGCGCGGATCATGAACGTGTCGCCGGGCTTGACCTGGATGGTTTTGGCGCCGCCGACGTTCCAGTCTTCCGGGCCGCTGTGGATTATTTCCACGCTGCCGTCATCGCGGATGCGGGAGACGAGCGCTTTGGCGTCGCGCGCCCAGCAAGTCGGCTTCGCGATGTCCATCCGGGGGGCGGCGTCGGCAATCGCCGCAAGGGCCATCGCCGCCGACATCAATATGTTGATTCTGAATTTCATCGTTCTTCTCCTTTCGTCCTGCGAAAGAAAAGGGTCAGCGTTTATCTATACAGTCAATAAGCTCCGCCCCTCTGCGCACTTTTACCGTGCGCAAATCAGCCTCTCGCAAGAAAATACTTTGCTTTTAGCTGCTTTACCTTCTGTAGCGCGGTCTTGACCGTATCGTCAGGCGTCGACTTTGTATATTCCGGATTGAACAACTCGATGCTGAGCGCCGGTCTCAAGCCTCGTTGCCTGAACGTCTCGCCTATTTGCGCCCAAGGGACGATGCCGTCGCCCGGCCAGATTCTGTCGGCATCGACAAGCAGTTCGCGCTTGTCGGACATTGATGGCGGCACATCGTTGACATGCATCACCGGAAGCATCTCGGGAGCAAGCAATTCAAGCCCCGCATAAGAGCTGCCGCCCTTATACATATGATAGGCATCGGCCAATATCGGCTGCTTTGCCGCGCGCGGCAGTTCCGCCAATAGATACAACGCCTCGGAAAGCCTGGAAAGGTTTGTCGAATGTCCCCAAAACTCCAGTATTGGCTTTACTCCCATCGCTTCGCCAATCTCCAACACGCGCTCGTATCTTCCGGCAAGAGTCGGCAAATCCACCTTCTCGCCGCCCTTGTGTATTCCAAAGGGAGGCGCGGCGACAAAACCGCACCCGAGCTCCCGCAGCACCTCCATGTCGCGTTTCAGCTCTTCCAACCCCTTGGCGCGCTCGGTTTCGTCGCTTACGGCCCATTTTGCAAAGCCGATGCCATTGACGAGTGCGAAGCCGTTGTCTTCGCACAGCTTGCGGATAGCTTTGACTTGCCCTTTCCCCTTGGCCTTGTGGATATCGCATAGCCAAGGTTCGAGGCCGTCGAAGCCGGCCTTCACCGCCACTTGAATCTGCTGCGGCAAATCGAGTTTGTAGCCTCTGATTGTCGACGGATTCAACACTGCGCTGAAACCGGCCGCTTCAGTCTGCTTTCCCCCGCCAATCGCGGCAGTTGGCATGGCGCCAGTTGCGCCCGCCGCCAGTGCCGCTCCCCCAAAAGCGCAGAATTCGCGACGCGTCATCATAGCCTTACCAGCCCGCCATGCGCTCCAACCGCAACCGCTTGTTGGCCGCAGTGCTGTTGGCAAAGCAGCGATTTGCCTTGTCCCATATCAACTTCTTGCCGGGATCGAACAGCGCCGCCACGCCCGTCAACGAACACTGGGTCATCGCGCCGGCATATTCAAAGTCGCTGCCGACCTTCGGTCCGCCCTTTATCGCCGAGATGAATTCGTTGTAGGGCTTTTCATCGGGCGACAATCCCTTGACTCGCGGATATTTCTCCTGCGGGCATCCGCCGTCGGCCCTCATCTTCGCCAGCGTCTGGTCCGGCAGCATTCTCAAATAGTTGGCGCCATGGTGCCCATATTCGATTACGCCGCCAGTGCCATAGACAAAGGCGCCGTTGGGCATCTTGTCGCGGGTCGCGCGCAATTTGTCGGTCGCATACGGAGGAAACATTTCGCGCTCGCCCTGCCACTCGCGCGGAATCGGCACATCCTTGCAGGCGATACCGTCAAACCACACGAGACGGAATGGTTTGCCGTCTTGCTTTGTGTATTCAAATGTCGTCTTTACACCCTTCGGGAACGTCAAGCCGTGAATCGCAGGATCCCACGAACCATAGACCTCGGTCTTTACCGTCTCCGGCAACCCAAAACCAAATGTCCAGAACAAGGGGTCCATCAAATGACAGCTCCAGTCGCCGAGCGTATTTGTTCCGTACATCGTCCAGCTGCGCCAACGCCCCGGCATGAAATTCTTGTAGAATGCGCGGTGCGGCACCGGACCTTGCCACTGTTCCCAGTCGAGCCCCTCGGGGATTTCCCACTGCTGGTTGAGCTCGTCGAGCTTGTCCATGAAGGAATATGTCGCCGGGCACCATATGTGCGCCTCGTAGACGTCACCGATAAGCCCCGCCTCGATCCATTCGCGGAAATCCCGGATCGTATCGTAGGCATGACCCTGGTTCATCGCCTGGGTGACGAGCTTGGGATGCGCTTTCGCCGTCTTCAGCATCTCGTCCATTTCATGGAAGCTTTGCGCCAACGGCTTTTCGCATTGGACATGTTTGCCGCGCCGCAGGCATTCATTGGCGATTGTCGCGTGCCAGTGGTCGGGGGTGCCGACAAGAACGGCATCAATGTCCTTGTCGAGATCGTCGAGCATCTTGCGATAATGGGTATAGAACGGGACCTTGAAGTCTTTGCGGATGTTCTCCGCCCGCTTCGTATCAACATCGCAAAGCCCAATGATTCGCGCGCCGGCTTTGTGCATTCCCCGGATATTGGCGACAGGTCTGCCGCAACACGCGATCGCGACGCAGCAAAGCTGTTCGCTCGGCGGCGTCATGCCGCTGCCGGCTATGAGCGAGCGCGGCAGAATCGAAAACATCGCGCTTCCTCCTGCCGTCTTCAGGAACGAGCGACGAGACAAGGACTGTCTGGCGGTTTTCTTCATCATTTTACTCCCTATCAAGGCAACCGAACTGTATATCAAGGCAACCGAACTGTCATCCCATAGACAGATGTCCGCAGTATAGCAAATCGCCACTCCCGATGCAAAGAGCGGGCGATGAGGCGATGAGGGGTTAGGCCCTCGGGGGAAGTAGGCGGCGGAATCGGCGAATTTGGTATAATACGCCAGTCATGAACGCAGTTAGACACGCAGAAGATTCGGTCTTGCCAGGAGGCCTGACACCATGAACGTCGTTTCCCTCGTCGGTCGGCCGAACACCGGAAAGAGCGCGTTGTTCAACCGCATTGCGAAGAAGCGCGTCGCCATCGTCTTCGATCAGCCGGGCGTGACGCGTGACCGCGTGACGCGCGAGGTCGAGATGCTCGGGCGCAAGGTCATGCTGGTCGATACGGGCGGCATCGCCTTCGACCGCAGCGTCACCGGGGATCCGCTGGATGACGAGACGCGCAACCAGGCGGCGCTGGCGGTCGAAGACTCGGCGGTCTGCGTCATCGTGGTCGATGCGCGCGAGGGCATTGCGCCGCTTGACGCCGAAGTCATCAAGCGCGTGCGCGAGTCGGGCGTCCCCTGCATGATTGCCGCGAACAAGTGCGACACGGCGGACGACGACTGGCGCGCCGCCGAGTTCGAGCGCTTCGGCCTGCCGGTCTTCCCGACGAGCGCCGAACACGGGCGCGGCGTCGAGGCGCTGGTCGAGAGCCTGGTCGCGAAGCTGCCGCCCGCCGTCGAGAACGAGACCGCGCTGCATCCGCTCCGCGTGGCGGTCGTCGGGCGTCCGAACGTCGGCAAGAGCTCCTACATCAACCGGCTGCTCAACGCGCCGCGCGTCATCGTGAGCGACATCGCCGGGACGACGCGCGATGCGGTCGAGGTGCCGTTCGCCATCGGGTCGGGGCCGGAGGCGCGCCACTACATGCTCGTGGACACGGCGGGCATGAAGTCGCACACGAAGATGTCGAAGACGTCGGTGGACAACTTCTCCCTCTTCCGGACGGAGGAGGCGATCCGGGAGGCGGACGTCGTGCTGCTGCTGCTCGACGCGAAGATGGGTCCGACGCTGCAGGACAAGCGCATCGCCGGCAAGATCCTGGACGCGCACAAGGCCTGCGTGGTACTCTGCCAGAAGTGGGACCTGGCGATCGCCGACGGCGTTACGAACGAGAAGAAGGCGCTGGCGGCCCTGCGGGCGATGATGCCGTTCCTCAACTTCGCGCCGGTGGTCTTCTGCTCGAACAAGTCGGGCTATAACGTGCGGCGCACGGTCGAGGCGATCGATCGCGCGGCGGCGAGCGCCGGCGAACGCCTGCCCACGGGCATGCTGAACCGCGTGCTGACGACGGCGACGAAGAAGACGCTGGCGCCGATGGTGAAGGGGAAGCGCCTCAAGGTCTACTACGGGCTGCAGGTGGCCACGAACCCGCAGACGATCCGGCTCTTCGTCAACGACCCGAAGCTGGTGACGCCGGCGTATCTCTCGTATCTGGAGAAGAACGTCCGCGCCCGCTTCGGGCTGGAGGGTGCGCCGCTGCGCATCTTCCTCAAGGCGCGCGCGCGGAACGCGTCCGCCAGGAAGTCCGACCCGCAGCATTTGCTATAATAGCCGCATGAATCTGCCCGAAGAGCTTCAAGGGGCTTTTGTCCGACGTCCGATCGACGCCAACAAGTATTCCGTCGGGACGGTTGCCGTCGTCGGCGGATCGGGCCATTACATCCATGCGCCGGTCATCGCCGGTCTGGGTGCGCGGGCCGCCGGCGCCGGGCTGGTGCAGCTCGTCGTCCCCGACGCTTCGCGCATCGCCGCCGGCTCGCTGGTGCCCGAGGCGACGTTTACCAAGCTGGTGGCGACGTGCGTGCCGCCGAAGGCCGACGTGACCGTGATCGGCATGGGGCTGGGCGTCTCGGTCTCGACCGAAGTCATCGTCTCCCGGCTCCTTTCCGGCTCCCGCGGGCGCTTCGTCCTGGATGCGGACGCGCTGGCGATCCTGGCCACCTGGTACGGGCGGACCGACGGGTATGATCCCGCCAAGGGCCAGGAGCTGGTCCTGACGCCGCACGAGGGCGAGGCGGCGAAGCTGCTGGGCTGGAAGCGCGAGCGGGTGAAGGCCGACCGCCTGGCGACGGCGCGGGCGATTGCCGACCGGTATGGCGCGACCGTGGTCCTGAAGGGGGCGAGGACGCTCGTCGTGTCGGCGGACGGGGCGCGCGTCTACGAGAACGGAACGGGCAATCCGTTCATGGCGCTGGGCGGCATGGGCGACCTGCTGGCCGGCGTCGTCGGCGCGCGCTGGGCGTACCTGAAGGGCGACCCGTTCCTGGCGGCGTCGGCGAGCGTGTGGCTGCACGGGGCGGCGTCGGATGCCGTCGTGGCGGCGGCCGGCGACCCGTCCATCGTCAATACCGCCGCCGCCGTCGGGTCGCTGCGGGTCCGGCTTGAGCGGCCGGAGAGTTGAGCAAAGGCTTTAGTTCAGTCCGAAAGCAATCGAAAGGTACGTGTCATGAAGATCCTGGTCACCGGCGGAGCCGGCTATATCGGAAGCCATACGGTCGTGGAACTGCTGAACGCAGGCCATCAGGTCGTGGTCGTCGACAACCTCTGCAACAGCTCGAAGAAGTCGCTGGCGCGCGTGAAGAAGATCACGGGCAGGGACGTCGCCTTCTACAAGGTGGACATCCGCAACGAGAAGAAGCTGAACGCCATTCTCGACAAGGAGGCGCCGATTGACGCGACGATTCACTTTGCCGCGCTGAAGGCCGTCGGCGAATCGACGAAGATTCCGCTCAAGTACTACAACAACAACCTGGGCGGCACGTTCACCCTCCTGAAGTGCCTGGGCGACCATGGCTGCAAGAACATCGTCTTTTCCAGTTCGGCGACCGTCTACGGCGAGCCGAAGTCCGTGCCGATCCGCGAGGACTTCCCGACGCCGGGCTGCACGAACGCCTACGGGTGGACGAAGCTCATGATGGAGCAGGTCTTCAAGGACGTGCAGAAGGCCGATCCGGCGTGGAACGTCATCATCCTGCGCTACTTCAATCCGATCGGCGCGCACGAGTCGGGACTCATCGGCGAGGATCCGGCGGGCATCCCGAACAACCTGCTGCCGTACGTCGCCCAGGTGGCGGTCGGCCGCCGCCCCGAGCTCAGCGTCTTCGGCAACGACTATCCGACGCCGGACGGCACGGGCGTGCGGGACTACATCCATGTCGTCGATCTGGCGGTCGGACACCTGAAGGCGATCGAGAAGCTGGAGCAGGAGCCGCAGCTTGGGCTCAAGATCTACAATCTCGGCACCGGCAACGGCTATTCGGTGCTGCAGATCGTCAAGGCCTTCGAGAAGGCCTCGAAGCGGCCCGTGCCCTACAAGATCTGCCCGCGGCGTCCCGGCGACGTCGCCGAATGCTGGGCGGATCCCTCCCTGGCGCTCAAGGAACTCGGCTGGCAGGCCGAACGGGGCATCGAGCAGATGTGCCAGGACACCTGGCGGTGGCAGCGCAAGAATCCGTACGGGTACGGACCCAAGCCGAAGGCCGGGGTCTGAGGACGGCAAGGGCCGATGGACGATCTGGCCGCCTATGTCCTTGACGGGCTTGAAGCGGCGCTGGAACTCGAACGCGAGCTCGGCGTCCGCTCCGTCGAGCTGGACCGTTCGCTGCTGACGGCGGTGCCGGCGGTCGCCGTCGAGGACGTCGGCGCAACGCGGGACGCCGAGCGGAAGCCGGGCGGCGCGAAGCGCGAGACCGGCGCAGCGGGACCGGCGCAGGGCGCGGCGTCGCCGGCTCCGGCGCAGTCCCGGGCCGAGGCTCCGGCGCAGTCCGGCGTCCCGGCCGACGCTTGCCCCGGGCGTCCGCTGGTGTTTCTGCATGACCGGCCGCTGTCTCCTGCGGGGGCGGAGATGATGGGCAAGATCGTGACGGCGCTCGGGCAGACGGCGGAGTCGGCGCCGATCGTCGTCACGCCGCCGGTGCCGAAGGCCAGGGTCGTCGTGGTGCTGGGCGCGCGCGCGCTGAAGCTTTACTATCCGAGGGTGAAGGGCGAGCCCGGACGGTGGTTCCGGGCGGCGACGGGCGGCGACGTCCTCATCACCTACTCGCCGGAATACATTCTCCGCTTCGGCACGGTCACGCCGGCGGTGGAAAAGCTCAAGCGGGAGATGTGGCAAAGCCTCAAGGCCGTCAAACAACGGCTTCGCCAGCCGCCGGTTTTTTGATATAATGCGCGATGTAGGCGAAACGCGCAGCATAAGCGAAAGGCTGGGACCGCAATGCTCGTCAATCTCGATGCAGTTCTGAAGCAGGCGAAGGCGGAACACTACGCCGTCGGGCTCTTCAACACCCATGACACCGACATGCTTGAGGCGGCGATTGCCGCCGCCGAGGCGGCGCGGAGCCCGATCATCATCGGCACGGCGGAAGTGCTGCTGCCGTACGGCGACCTGCCGCTGATTGCGCCGGCGCTGGTCGCCGCCGCGCAGCGCGCGACCGTTCCGGTGGTCGTCCACTACGACCACGGCCTCACGTTCGAGAAGACGCTGGCGGCGCTGAAAGCAGGTTTTTCGTCCGTCATGTACGACGCGTCGGCGAAAGACTATGCGGCGAACGTCGCCGAGACGGCGGAGGTGACGAAGATTGCCCATGCCTTCGGCGCGACGATCGAGGGCGAGATCGGCCATGTCGGCCTCGCCCAGGAGGGGGATGACCGGAACGGCCGCTACACGACGGTCGCGGAGGCGGTCGACTTCCAGCGGCAGACGGGCGTCGACGCGCTCGCGGTTGCGGTCGGCAACGCCCACGGCGTCTACAAGACGCAGCCCTGCATTCAGCTGCAGCGCATCGCCGAGCTCAATGCGGCCGTGGCGTGTCCGCTCGTCATGCACGGCGGCAGCGGCCTGTCGGACGACGACTTCAGGAACGCAATCGCGCGCGGCATCGCCAAGGTGAACATCCACACCGACATGGTCTGCGCCGGCATGCGCGCGATGTACGAGCAGTGCGACGCGCACGACCGGAACCGAATCGTCACCTGGGACTACCTTGACGTGCGCAAGGCGAAGGTCGAGGCGATCCGGGCGGTCGTGGCGCGCAAGCTGCAGCTCTTCGGCTCCGTCGGCAAGGCGTGAGCCGCAGCGTCCGCGCCGGCGGGCGCGAGCGTAAGGCAACCGCTCCCTGGCGGCGCACGGGGAGAACTTCGGAGGGAGGCGCCAGATGAGGGAAGCGAAAGTTGTTTTTCCGCGCGCCTGTCGGCTGCTGCGGGACCTTGACGAGGCCGGGTACCAGCGTCTCTGCAGGTGCCTTCACGTGCGCGAACACCATCTCCTGAACCGGGAGACGCTGGCCTTCGAGCACGAACCGTGCGACAAGATCGGCATTGTCGTCCTTGGACGCGTGCGCCTGTCGCGCCAGCGGTCGGACGGCGGCCGGACGGTCCTGGAGGACGTCGACGCCTGCGGGGTCTTCGGGACGACCTGCGCCTTTCAGGACGCCGGCGCAACGGGCGTCACCATCACCTCGGTCGGCGAGTCGACCGTCCTGCTCTTCGGAACGCAGAACATCACGCGCCCGTGCTGCCGGGTCTGCGAGGCGCACCTGCGGTTCATGCGCAACCTGCTGGCCGTCATGAGCGCGAAGACGCACTACCTGAAGTACAAGCTGCGCATCCTGTCCCTGCGGACGATTCGCGACCGGCTGGTTCTCTACCTGGAGACGCTGGCGCGGCAGAAGAAGGTGCGCGAGTTCGACATTCCCTTCGATCGTCAGGCGCTGGCCGACTACCTGTGCGTCGACCGCAGCGCTCTTTCGGCCGAACTGTCGAAGATGCGCTCCGAGGGCCTGTTGGACTTCGCCAAGAATCATTTCCGGCTTTGTCCGCGCCTCGATGGTCGGCAGGGCCTGACGTGAAGTTGACTCCGCCAGCTCGCGTGAGCCCACCTGGGGCATAGTACCCGGCGTGACCCCACGCCGGGGCAGGACCAAGCATAGTACCCGGCGCGACCCCACTTGGGGCAGGACCAAGCATAGTACCCGGCGTGACCCCACGCCGGGGCGCTGACCAGCGTCTCCCGAGGATGGCGAAATGAGCGATGGCGAAATGAGAATTATCTGCGGAAATCTTGGGGATGGGCGGGGGCGTTGCTTGGTGAGCGCCACGCAGCGGGGGCGCTGCGGGTACTATGCGCTTGGCGCGCGCAGAGGGCGGACAGCACTAGTACCCGGCGTGACCCCACGCCGGGGCAGGACCAAGCATAGTACCCGGCGTGACCTCACGCCGGGGCGCTGACCAGCGACCGCCGAGGATGGCGAAATGAGAATTATCTGCGGAAATCTTGGGGTGTGCGGGGTAGTAACTTGGCGGGCGCCACGCAGCGGGGGCGCTGCGGGTACTGGGCTGGGCAGCGCAAAATCGGGGATAATTTATCCCGCAAAATCGGGGATAATTTATCCCGAAAAATCGGGATAAGCGTGTCCTAGCGGTTCGGTTGTCCGGCAGGCGCCGGGTATGCTATAATACATGGCTCAGTTTGACGGGGAGGCTCGTCGGAGTTTTATGGCAATAAAATGTGGATTTTGCTATGAATAATTGCGATATAGCGGCTTGGCAGGGGTTTGTGGGCGGAATCTGGCAGAAGGAGATCGATCCGGCCGACTTCATCCGCCTGAACTACACTCCGTATGACGGCGACGAATCGTTTCTGGCCAGTGCGACGGCGGCGACCGACGCCCTGTGGGGGCGGCTTCAGGCGCTTCAGAAGGAAGAGCGCGCGAAGGGTGGCGTCCTCGACATGGATACGGACATCGTCTCGTCGCTGACCTCCCATCCGGCCGGGTACCTTGACCAGGAGCTGGAGAAAATCGTCGGCCTGCAGACGGACAAGCCGCTCAAGCGCGCGTTTATGCCCTACGGCGGCATCAAGATGGCCGAGGAGGCCTGCACCACATACGGCTATCAGCCGTCGGCGCGGTTGCACGAGATTTTCACCACCTATCACAAGACGCACAATCAGGGCGTCTACGACGCCTATACGCCTGAGATGCGCACGGCGCGCAAGGCGAAGATCATCACGGGACTGCCGGACACCTACGGCCGCGGACGCATCGTCGGCGACTACCGCCGCGTCGCGCTCTACGGCATCGACCGGCTGATCGCGTCCAAGCAGCACGACTTGCGGCATCATTGCTTCGGCTCGATGCCGGAGGACGTCATCCGGCTGCGCGAGGAAGTCTCCGAGCAGATTCGCGCCCTGAACGGCATGAAGGAGATGGCGAAGCTCTACGGCTTCGACATCTCCGGTCCGGCGAAGGATGCGCGCGAAGCCGTGCAGTGGACGTACTTCGGGTATCTCGCGGCGATCAAGACGCAGAACGGCGCGGCGATGTCCATCGGCCGCATCTCGACCTTCCTCGACATCTACATCGAACGCGACCTCAGGGCCGGGAGACTGACCGAGCAGGAGGCGCAGGAGCTCGTCGATCATCTCGTGCTTCATCTCCGCATGGTGAAGTTCGCCCGCATTCCGAGCTACAACGAGCTGTTCTCGGGCGATCCGGTCTGGGCGACGCTCTCGATTGGCGGTTTGGGGTCCGACGGGCGGTCGATGGTGACGAAGAACGACTTCCGCATTCTCCATACGCTGGAGACGATGGGGCCGAGTCCGGAGCCGAACATGACGGTGCTCTACTCGCACCGCCTGCCGAAGGCGTTCCGCGAGTACGCGGCGAAGGTTTCGATCGCGACCAGCTCCATCCAGTACGAGAACGACTGCGTGATGCGTCGCGTGTGGGGCGACGACTACTCGATCTGCTGCTGCGTCTCCGCGACGCAGACGGGCCGGGAGATGCAGTTCTTCGGCGCGCGTGCGAACCTTGCGAAGTGCCTGCTGTACGCCATCAACGGCGGCGTGGACGAGAAGACCGGGGTGCAGGTCGGGCCCGAGTTCCCGCGGTGCGCGGGCGACGTCCTCGACTACGACGAGGTCATGATGCGCTATGACGCGATGATGAACTGGCTCGCGGGACTGTACGTGCATACGCTGAACATCATCCACTACATGCACGACAAGTACTACTACGAGGCGGCCGAACTCGCGCTCATCGACACGCACGTGCGGCGCACGTTCGCCACGGGCATCGCCGGCTTCTCGCACGCGGTCGATTCCCTTTGCGCGATCAAGTACGCGAAGGTGACGCCGATCCGCGACGAGCGCGGGCTGGCCGTCGACTACAAGGTCGAGGGGGACTTCCCGCGCTACGGCAACGACGACGACCGGGCGGACGAGATCGCCGAGTGGCTGCTGAAGGAGTTCATGGGGAAGATCCGCGGCCACCACACCTACCGGAACGCGGAGCCGACGACATCGATCCTGACGATCACCTCGAACGTGGTCTACGGCAAGGCGACGGGCGCGATGCCCGACGGGCGTCCGGCCGGCGCGCCGCTTGCGCCCGGCGCGAATCCGAGCTACGGCGCCGAGCGGTCGGGGCTGCTCGCCTCGCTCAATTCCGTCGCCAAGCTCCCGTACGCCTATGCGCTCGACGGCATCTCGAACACGCAGACGATCCATCCGTCCGCGCTCGGCAACACCGAGGCGGACCGCGTCAGCGCGCTCGTCTCCGTGCTGGACGGCTATTTCGACCGCGGGGCGCACCATCTCAACGTGAACGTCTTCGGCACGGAAAAGCTGATTGACTGCATGGAGCATCCCGAGAAGCCGGAGTACGCGAACTTCACGATTCGCGTCAGCGGCTACGCCGTCAAGTTCATCGACCTGACGCGCGAACAGCAGCTCGACGTCATCAGCCGCACCTGCCACCGGGGAATGTGACCGGGCGGCGGCGGGCGCGGGGGCGCGGCGGGGAAAGGCATGCTGAAGGGCAGGATCCATTCCTACGAGACGTTCGGGGCCGCGGACGGTCCCGGCGTCCGCTTCGTCGTCTTTCTGCACGGGTGCCGGTTCCGGTGCCGCTACTGCCACAACCCCGACACCTGGGCGGGGCCTGCGCCGATGGAGGCGACGCCGGGCGAGGTGCTGGAGCGGGCGTTGCGCTACCGGAGCTATTGGCGGGAGGAGGGCGGCATTACGGTGTCCGGCGGGGAGCCGATGCTGCAGCCGGCGTTCGTGGCGGAGCTTTTCCGGCAGGCGCATGCGGCGGGGGCGACGACGTGCCTCGACACGGCGGCCGGCGGCTTCGACCGCAACTGCGCCGAGGTCGTCGCCATGCTGGCCGAGACGGACACGGTGCTGCTGGACGTCAAGCTCCTGGACGCCGCCGCGCATCGTGCGCTGACGGGGGCGGACAACGCGCCGGTCGTCGAGTGCGCCAGATACCTGGCCGAACTCGGCAAGGCCACATGGATCCGCCGGGTCCTGGTTCCGGGCGTGACCGACGACGAGCGCGACCTGCGCGAGACGGGGCGTTTCATCCGCACGCTGCCGAACGTCGTGCGCGTTGACGTGCTGCCCTATCATGCGATGGGCGCGGCCAAGTGGCGGGCTTTGGGCCTGGACTATTCGCTGGCGGGCGTCCGTGCGCCGACCGCCGCCGAACTGGACCGTGCGCGTGCGCTGCTCGGCTGCGTTCCGTGTCCGGCCCCGGCGGCAGGGCGCGGCCGCTGACGGCGCCTCGGCCTCGGCGCTACGGGATGACGGGCGGGCCTATCGCGCCCGGTCCTTGCCCGGTTGCGGCGCAAAGACGTCCGAACGGAGCGGGCGGCTCTCGGCGCCGAAGCAGTTGCGGGCCACGACTTCGAGCCGAAAGCGCCCCGTTTCGGGCAGGTCGAAGCCGTTGTAGCGGAAGTGCTGCGTGGCCGGCTCGTCCGCACGCGGCCGGTAGAAGCCCGGCGAGAGGAAGCGCTTCATGCCCTTGCGCGAGCCGTCTTCGCCGACGACGCGGACCTCGTAGTCGTACACCCGCCCGCCTGCGGCCGCCGCCGACGGGAAGTCGAGCGCGACGAAGATCGCCCACTGGCCGTTGCGCAGGTCGGCGTTGACGAAGCTGGTCCGCACGGCGGCGCCGGACGGGAACTGCGGCACCGGCGTCCGCCGCGCATGCGCCGCGAAGGCATAGGGCGCGTCGGCCGAAACCGGCACCGGGAAGATCCACGGCGCGGCGGTGTCCGCGCCCGTTTCGAAGTCGTGGCGCTCGATTTCCACCCGCCCCGGGAAGACCCGCACGAAGAAGCCCTCGGCCTCCTTCAGGTTTTCGCGCGAGGGCAGCCGCTCCATCCCGAACCCGACCGTCGGCTGGCGCGGGCCGAAGCCGTTCTCGCAGTCCCTCGGCAGCGAAGTGTAGCTCGTCGACGGCACGGAGACGGCGGTGAAGCCGCCCTGCCAGATCGAGCGCTCGTCGTTGAAGGTCCAGTGCGTATGCCCGTTGAAGGCGACGCAGTTCGGGAACGCGCGCAGGGCGTCCGTGAGCGCGCGGTCGCCGTCGCGCTTGCTGCTCGACACCGTGCCGGCGAGCGGCGAATGGCGGAAGAAGAAGAACGGGCGGGAGCCCCGCAGTTCGGCGGCGTGTTCCGCCAGCCACTTCGCCATGTCCGCATCGCCGTTCTCGCGGCCGTTCACGTGCCATTCGGAACTGATGAAGTCGAAGCCCTTCACGGTCCGGCGGCGGATGCCGTCGAACGGCTCGCCGAACGTCCGCTCCCAGCAGGCCTTCATGCCGGCGCGGGAGAGGGCCTCGTCCTCCGAATAGCCCTGCAGGTGCATGTCGAGCGTCATGTCGCCGTACTGCCAGCCGTCGTAGTCGTGGTTGCCGGTGATGAAGAGCGGCACGGCGCCGGAGCCTGCCATCTCCTCGGCCCACGCCTCCCGGACGTATTCGAGGCTGCTTTTCAGCCCCCAGTCCGTGAGGTCGCCCGCGACCAGCACGGCGTCCGCCCCGCGCGAGCGGAAATACCGCAGCGCCCGGCGGAACATCCCGGTCGAGGCGCGCGTGGTCACGTGCAGATCGCTGATGGCGCCGAAGGTCAGGTCGGGCTTGGCCGCAAACAGGCCCGTCGACCGGCAGCCGGCCATGCCCATGCCCGCCAGGATTCCCCCGACGAAGTCCCTCCGTCCGATTCCCGCGTACGTCGCTTTCATGGTTGCCATTATACCACAACCTCGGCGGCGCTGCGGGTACTATGCTGGGCAGGGCAACGGGTGGCCAGCATTAGTACCCGGCGTGACCTCACGCCGGGGCGGGCCCAAGCCGGGTACTTGGTAGCTGTTACCACGCCACGCAGCGAGGGCGCTGCGGGTACTTTGCTGGGCAGCGTAACGGGCGGACCGCACTAGTACCCGGCGTGACCAAGTCGGGTACCGGCGAGGCGGTTACCACGCCACGCAGCGAGGGCGCTGCGGGTACTCGGCTGGGCAGCGCAATGGGCGGGTACGCCTTTAGTACCCGGCGTGACCCCACGCCGGGGCAGGATAGCGTCCATCCATGGTTGCGAAATGAGAATTAGCTGCGGAAATTCTTGAAGGTGCGGGGTCGTTGCTTGGCGAGCGCCCCGCATGCGGGGGCGCTGCGGGTACTATGCTGGGCGGCGCAACGGGCGGGTACGCCTTTAGTACCCGGCGTGACCCCACGCCGTGGCAGGACCAAGCCGAGTATCCGGTGGCTGTTACCGCGCCACGCAGCGGGGGCGCTGCGGGTACTTTGCTGGGCAGGGCAACGGGCGGACAGCACTAGTACCCGGTGGCTGTTACCACGCCACGCAGCGGGGGCGCTGCGGGTACTCGGCTGGGCAGCCGGGTACCCGTACTAGTACCCGGCGTGACCTCACGCCGTGGCGGGGACAGGGACGAGAGGGACAGGCGGGGCCAGAGGGACGCCGTGGCCCACG